>NZ_KZ819088.1:0-104137 GCF_003115855.1 Brenneria corticis | reverse complement strand
AACCGACTTATAGCTGAAAGCTTTACGGAACCCCCAGCCTAGCTGGGGGGTTTCTGTGCACAAAAAAGCCCGGGTAAAATCACCCGGGCTTTTCTATCAATCTATGCTACTGCTGTGGTCCGTATATATCCCTGTAATGATCCAATCTTTCTTTAAAGTACTGCCGTTTCTCTTGTGGGATTTTTTCCGCGATTTCGTCAGCATTAATGGTTTTTTTCTGACTTTCCATAAAAGCAATCGTGGAAGCAGCAAAATCAGCGTACTGATCGCTGTATCCAAGAATCATCTTTTCAAAGTTGATCATCTGCTCCCCCCTTTCTTTCGCTGTTGTTGTATTAAAATTATACAACACATTTTGATTTTCACATGGGGAAGGCGTGCGAATATTTCCGGTTATCGGGCCCACGCCGGTTTGTTCAGGATATGGTCTTGCCAATCAACCACCTCGTTCTCCCGCACCGCGATGTGCCGCACGGAAATTCGTTCTCCGTGCATCGCCGTTTTGGAACCGGCAATCAGCGGATGCCACTGCGGCAATCCCTTCCCTTCATGGATCAGCCGATAGGCGCAGGTGGCCGGCAACCAGTTAAAGGTCAGCAGATTTTCGCGGGTAAGCTTGATGCAGTCGGGCTCATATTCAAAGCGACGGCTATAGTTGCGACATTGACAGCTTTTTATATTCAATTGATTACAGGCCACGTTGGTAAAGTAGATTTCCTCCGTATCCTCATCAATAAGTTTATGCAAACAGCACTGCCCGCAGCCGTCGCACAGCGACTCCCATTCGTCGTCGGACATTTCAGCCAATGTCTTGTGCTGCCAAAAAGGGCGTTCAGTCATTTCTCTTTCCGGTTAATCTGTATTGGCGCTCTGTATAGCGGGTTTACGCGGCGGAGGCAAGTTTTGCTACCCGTTCAACGTGAAGCGGGCAGCGCGGAATTAGATAATGCGGGTATTGAGGGTGCGGTCGTTAAGGGTGATTTTCAGCATATCGCCAGACGCGATCGGCCCAACGCCTTGCGGCGTTCCGGTGAGGATAATATCGCCCGCGCGCAGCGTAAAGAAGCGGCTCATATAAGCAATCAGCGGCAGGATCGGCGTAATCATGTCGCGGGTGTTGCCCTGCTGGCGCACCTCGTCATTCACTTTGACCCCCAGTTCCGTCTGCTGCGGATCGCCGAATTCCGCTACCGGAATAAAACCGGAGATCGGGCAGGAACCGTCAAACGCCTTGGCTTTTTCCCACGGCTGCCCGGCTTTTTTGCATGCGGATTGTATATCGCGCAACGTTAAATCCAGCGCGACGCCGTAGCCGGCGATGGCCCGCGCCACCCGCTCCTCATTCGCCTGCTTCAGCGGCGTGCCGATCAGCACAGCCAGTTCGACCTCATGATGAACCGAGCCCAGATTTTTGGGAACGGCGACCGGCTGACGTAAATCGCACAGCGCGGTTTCCGGCTTGATAAATAAAACCGGCTCGGTTGGCGTCGCACTTCCCATTTCCTTAATGTGCGCCGAATAGTTGCTGCCTACGCACACCACTTTGTTTACCGGGAAATCCAGCAGCGCGCCCTGCCAGTCTCTGTGTTGATACATGAATAGTCTCCTGCCCTGTCAGTTGGGTAAACATTACACTTATCACAATAAGCGCGCGTCTGATACCCCCTCCCGCCGGCAACGCGTTAAATGCCCTTGGGCGGAAGATCGTTCGGGAAAGAAATCCGCTTATTAACGGCGGATTTCTTTTTTAATGGCAAACGGCGAGATATTATCACTAAGGCATTATCCGAAAATAAGCGTTGGTATTATTTTTTTACATTTACCAAAGCGTGTTTAATAAACTTTCCGGCTGCGGCGGAACCTGCAGATAAAACCCCTGTTCTTCGAGCGCTTGTTTAACTTTTTCAATATCGGCGCCGGCCAATTTCTTGCTGCCGTCCAGCGGCAATAACATGGCTAAATGCGGTTTACCGAAACTTTTCATCAATTCTTCAGGCACGCGGGAAAAATCGTCTTTTTTTTCGACATACAGATAGGTTTGATCGCGTTTGGAACTCCGGTAGATCGCACAAAACATTTTTTTTACTCTATTTAATGAGAATGGCATCTTGCCTGTATATAATTGTGACTATAACATGCTTACAGCGCTCTGGAATATCATGCCTCAAATGTTACTCTGGGGATTAAAAGATGCTGAAACTGAGTCAGGATAGATGTCACAAACGCCAATTGAACTAAAAGGCAGCAGCTTTACCTTATCGGTTGTTCATTTGCATGATTCCCAACCCGAGGTAATTTATCAGGCATTACAGGAAAAGATCGAGCAGGCGCCCGCTTTTCTGAAAAATGCTCCCGTTGTCATTAATGTCGCCGCGTTAACCGCGGATATCGACTGGATAAAATTACAGCAGGCCATTTCCTCAACCGGGCTGCGCGTCGTCGGCATCAGCGGATGCAAGGACGAGCGGTTGAAACAGATCGTTACGCAGGCGGGATTGCCCCTGCTGAGCGAAGGGAAAGAGCAGCGGCGGGCAGCGCCGCCCGTCACCGCAGTACCTAGCGCCGCGAAGACCCAAGTCATCAGCGCCCCCGTTCGTTCCGGCCAGCAAATCTATGCGCGGAACTGCGATCTGATCGTCACCAGCAGCGTCAGCGCGGGTGCGGAGGTGATCGCCGACGGCAATATCCATATATACGGCATGATGCGCGGCCGGGCGCTGGCCGGCGTTTCAGGCGATGTGCAGAGCCAGATATTTTGCACCCATCTGGCGGCCGAACTGGTGTCGATCGCCGGCCGCTATTGGCTGAGCGATCAGATTCCACCCTCATTTTCCGGGCAGGCGGCAAGGGTAAACCTTAACCTGCTGGATAACGTTTTAAACATACAACCTCTAGACTAAGCCCTTTGACAAGGAAACATTTATGGCACGCATCATTGTTGTTACATCGGGTAAAGGGGGCGTTGGCAAGACTACTTCAAGCGCGGCCATTGCTACCGGTTTAGCCCAGAAAGGAAAAAAGACGGTTGTCATCGACTTTGACATCGGTCTGCGCAACCTCGACCTGATTATGGGATGTGAACGTCGCGTGGTTTACGACTTTGTTAATGTGATCCAGGGCGACGCCACGCTGAATCAGGCGCTTATCAAAGATAAGCGCACCGAAAATCTGTATATTCTGCCCGCTTCGCAGACGCGAGATAAAGACGCGCTGACCCGCGAAGGGGTGGAAAAAGTGCTGGACGATCTGGGTGAAATGTCCTTTGACTTTATCGTCTGCGACTCGCCGGCCGGTATCGAAACCGGCGCGCTGATGGCGCTCTATTTCGCCGATGAAGCGGTTATCACCACCAACCCGGAAGTCTCATCGGTACGCGACTCCGACCGCATTCTGGGCATTCTGTCCTCCAAATCGCGCCGCGCCGAACGTGCGGAAGAGCCGATCAAAGAGCACCTGCTGCTAACCCGCTACAATCCGGGCCGGGTAAATCGCGGCGATATGCTGAGCATGGAGGATGTGCTGGAAATTCTGCGCATTCCGCTGGTCGGGGTTATCCCGGAAGATCAGTCGGTGCTGCGGGCGTCCAACCAGGGCGAGCCGGTTATCCTGGATCCTGAAGCCGACGCCGGCAAGGCCTATTCAGACACCGTCGATCGTCTGTTAGGCGAAGATCGGCCTTTCCGCTTTGTTGAAGAAGAGAAGAAAAGTTTCCTTAAACGACTTTTTGGGGGATAAATTATGGCATTACTCGATTTCTTTCTGTCCCGCAAAAAAGCGACGGCCAATATCGCCAAGGAGCGGCTGCAGATTATTGTCGCGGAGCGACGTCGGGGAGACAGCGAGCCCCATTATCTGCCGCAGTTAAAACGGGATATTCTCGAGGTTATCTGTAAATACGTACAGATAGACCCGGAAATGGTGAGCGTTCAGTTAGAGCAGAAAGGCGATGATATTTCCGTACTTGAGCTGAACGTAACATTGCCGGAAACGGAAGAAAACCCTAAATGATTTTCCCGTCGTAATATCCCCTGCTTATTGGCAGGGGATATTCAAATCCCATTTCCCTGCTTTCTTCGTATTGAGAAATAAACCCGCGCGAATAAAAAGAGCGAACCGCGCTTAATACTGTTGTAAAATTGCCCGCAGCTCATCGCCAAATAAATTATTACGCCAGCCAGACAGCATTTCCGGCTGCGCATTCTGTCCGCTCAATTTCCAGTGCTCGTTAAGCAGCCGGTTAATCTGACGGCGCGATGCCAGCAGCTCAGGGGATAATCCGCTACGCTCGCTTACGCCCTGTACCAGCGCCTTAATATCTTTAAAGGCCTTTTTATAGCCGGGGTAGTCGATAAGGTTGATCACCGGCGGCGGATAGTCCCCGTCGCTCATTCCGCTGGTCTGCTCAACCAATGCCAGCATCGTTTTTCCGTGATAGCGAATCTCCGGACCGCTCAGCCCCAGCGAATCCAGCTCTGCCAGCGAGGCGGGTAAAAAACGCGCCACCTGGCACAGATTCTCTTCACGCACCACGAAGTTCACCGCGCTGTCGCGCTCGCGCGCCTTACGCAGGCGCCATGCGGCGAGCAGTTGCAGGCAGGCCAGATTTCGCCCGCGCAGCTGCCAGGCATTGCCGATTTCGCGATAGGCCAACTCCGGCTCCAATATTTCCCGCTTACGCTGGCACAGCTGGCGACATTCATCCAGCGCGGCGGCCATCCACCCGGCGGCCTCCGTTTCCTGCACCAGTTTGATGGCCATCGGCAGCAGATAGAACACATCGGCGGCGGCATAGTCACACTGTTTTTCACTTAACGGCCGAGCCAGCCAGTCGGTACGCGATTCGCTTTTATCCAGCTCGACGTCCATATATTCGGCCACCAGCGCGGCGAAACCGTAAGAGAGCGGCTTGCCTAAAAAAGCGGCCAGAATCTGGGTATCGATAAACGGCGTCGGCGACAGGCCGAAAGCATTAAGAAAAACTTCCAGGTCTTCGCTGCCGGCGTGAAGAAATTTGACGACCTGCTCGTCGCTCAACAGCTGCTGAAAAGGCGCCCAGTCGGTAATGGTCAAGGGATCGATAAGCGCCAGCCGTTCGCCGTCGTACAATTGGATCAGCCCTAATTGCGGGTAATAAGTGCGAGTTCTCACGAACTCGGTATCCAGCGCGACCTGCGTATATTGGCGCGCCTGCGTGCAAACCTGTTTTAACCCGGCGTCGGTGGTGATCAACTGATAATTCAAAACATCATTCTCTTGGTGGTTGCAATATTATCCATAAATCGCCGTCAGCCGGCGATTCGCCTATGTGTTTGTCGTCTCCGAGATTTTATTTTGCTCATCCCGCAGTTCCCGGCGCAGGATCTTGCCTACGTTAGACTTGGGCAAATCCTCGCAGAATTCAATCTCTTTCGGCACCTTATAGCCTGTAAGATTGCGCCGGCAATGGGTGATCAACTCCTCTTTGGTCAGCGAAGCGTCACGGCGAACCACAAACGCTTTCACCGCCTCGCCCGATACCTCGCTGGGCACACCCACCACGGCGGACTCCGAAACTTTAGCATGCCGGGTAATCACATCTTCAATTTCAGTGGGATAAACGTTAAAGCCTGATACCAGAATCATATCTTTTTTACGATCGATGACCCGCAGAAAACCCTCTTGATCTGCCGTGACAATGTCACCGGTAGCCAGCCAGCCGTCGCGCAAAACCTCATCGGTGGCCGCGGGCTGCTGCCAATAGCCGAGCATCACCTGCGGCCCGCGGATCCACAGTTCGCCCGCTTCGCCAGGGGCGACGTCATTGCCGTCATTATCGATGATGCGTACGTCCGTCGACGGCACCGGCAGCCCGATGCTGCCGCTATAGCGTTGCAGATCGTAGGGATTGCCGGACACCAGCGGCGAGCTTTCCGTCAGCCCGTAGCCCTCCAGCAGGTGTTTGCCGGTCAGCTTTTCCCAGCGTTCCGCCACCGCCTGCTGTACCGAGGCGCCGCCGCCGACGGAGAGCCGCAGCGTGGAGAAATCCAACTGATTAAATTCTTTATTGTTCAACAGGGCGTTAAATAGGGTATTTACCCCGACCATCACGGTAAAGGGATGCTGCGCCAGCTCTTTGACCAGCGCCGGAATATCCCGGGGATTGGTAATCAGCAGATTTGTGCCGCCAAACTCGATAAACAGCAGGCAGTTCACCGTCAGCGCAAAAATGTGGTACAGCGGCAGCGCCGTAACCACCAGTTCATTCTCCCCCAGCACCGGGCCGTATGCCGCTTTGCACTGCGCCAGATTGGCCTGCATATTACGGTGAGTCAGCATCGCCCCTTTGGCGACGCCGGTCGTGCCGCCGGTATATTGCAAGAAAGCCAAATCGGCGTTGATGATGTCCGGCTTCACATACTGCAGACGCCGTCCTTGCTGCAACACCCGCCGAAATGAGATGGCGTCCGGCAGATGGTATTTGGGCACCAGGCGTTTGATGTACTTGACCACAAAATTAACCAGCGTTCCCTTCGGCGTGGAGAGCTGATCGCCCATGCGCGTGAGGATAACGTGTTTCACCTGGGTATTGCGCACCACCTTTTCCAGCGTATGGGCAAAATTGGAAACAATGACAATGGCGCTGGCGCCGCTGTCTTTCAGTTGGTATTCCAGCTCACGCGGGGTATACAGCGGATTCACGTTAACCACCACCATTCCGGCCCGCAGCACGCCGAACAACGCCACCGGATATTGCAGCAGGTTGGGCATCATCAGCGCCACCCGATCGCCTTTCCGCAGCTTAAGCTGATTTTGCAGATAGGCGGCAAACGCCCGGCTGCGCTCTTCCAGTTTGCGGAAGGTCATCACCTCCCCCATATTGATAAACGCCGGCCGATCGGCGTAGCGAGCCGCCGCATTTTCAAATATTTCCACCAATGAGGAATGGCGATCCGCATCGATGTCCGCAGGTACATCCGCCGGATAGCGTGCCAGCCAGATTTTGTCCAAGACGTCACTCCCGAGATATTTTTTTAGCGGCATCGGCAACCTCAATGCAAAGTATTGTTAACATTATTTTAACTCATCTTATTCATTGATAAGTAAACAATGTCAGGGTTGCGAGGCCGATCACCTAAAAAAAAACAGGCAACCTGAGCCGCCTGATTTTCTATGCTACCCGAAGATAGGCTATTCCGTCACGATAGTCTCAATCTGCGCCGGACCATACCAGCCGCCGCCGAATCCCCAACCGGGTCCCCAGCCATAGCCATAGCGCGCATCCCATCCCCACGGGCCGTAAGCGCCCGCCGGCATCGCCACGCGCTGCACGACGTTCCAGCGTTTGTAGCCCTGAACGTCAATCACCACAAAGCGATACGGCTTGTCGCCGATGGCACCCTGTTCCGTCCCGACGATCGGACCGACTACGGTAACCAGTTGGTCTCTAAAATCCGTCGGTTCCAGAAAGCGGTTCACATAAGCGATAAAGCGCCCTTCGGAGGGTTGATTCAGTCGTGGTCTGGCGCCGCCGTCCAGCGGTAAGCCGGCAATCTCCAGCCGGGTTTTATTGGCTTCATTGCGGATGCCGACCACCCGGCCGCCAAAGCGGGACTCTTGTCCCACATACAGCTGCGGCGCGTTCATCACCCGCACCAGATCGTCCTGCGGCGTAGGAGATGTTCCCTTGATGGCGTCCGGCACCGTGACGCAGCCGGACAGCAGCAGGGCCGCGGCAGCGATCAGACCGCTCCACGGCGCGCGCGGCGGCCGAACGCGCCGCGTTTGATTATTCATACACCCAGTCATAGTCACGACATCTCCTTTTCCAGTGCCCGATAATTAGACTATACCGTACAGAATAAGTTGCCGCTCATTCCCGGCCGGGCAGTTTTTTCCAGGCGACTTCATTGCGCAGATAGCGCGGCTCGGCCTGCTCCACGCTCACCGCCTGGCCCGCGTCCCATTGCCGGCAGGCCAGCGGCAGCATATCCTCCGCCTGCGGCAACGGCGTGTCGCCGTCCAGCAATGACACCGCCGGGTGATTCACCAGATCCGCATAGGTTTGCCATCCGGTGCCGGCCGTCGCCCAGCGGCCGCTTAATGGCGCACTCAGCGCCTGCACCTGCTGCGGCGTCAGCACCGCTTCGCCGGCGTCGCCCTGCCAGCGCCCGTCAGCTTCTTGCTGATATTGCGCCCAATACACTTCGCCCATGCGGGCGTCAATCGCCGTCAATACCCGCGTGGCGCCGGTGCGACGCAAGGCGCCCTGCGCCAGGGTCGCCAGGGTGGAAACCCCGATCATCGGCAGATCGGCGCCCAGCGCAAGCCCCTGCGCGATGCCGATGCCGATACGCACCCCGGTAAAACTGCCGGGCCCCCGGCCAAACGCCAGCGCATCCAGCGCGCCGAGCGTCAGGCCGCTTTCCGCCAGCACCTGCCGCACCATGGGCAACACGCGCCGGGTATGTTCCCGGGGACAAACTGCAAATAAAGAATGAATTTCACCATCATTCCAGAGGGCGACGGAACAGGCTTCCGTCGCGGTATCAAGCGCTAGAATTCGCGTGGACATGCCAACCTCGGGCGGGATAAATAAATCTTAACGGCGCGCATGATAGCATAGCGTCCGACAGATTTCCGTTATGCTTTAGCGGTAAGAAACTCGATGGCCTGCCCGATATCGCGCGTGCGCGGCGCGGGCGGCAGGCTATTGAGAAAGACCGAACCATAGGGGCGCATAACCAGGCGATTATCGCAAATAACCAGCACGCCGCGATCGTCGATATCGCGGATCAACCGTCCCACGCCCTGCTTCAGGGTGATAACCGCATCCGGCAATTGCACCTCGTCGAACGGCTCTCCGCCCCGCAGGCGGCAGTCTTCGATGCGCGCTTTCAGCAGCGGATCGTCCGGCGAGGTAAAGGGAAGTTTATCGATAATCACGCAGGAGAGCGCGTCGCCGCGTACGTCAACCCCCTCCCAGAAGCTGCTGGTGGCCACCAGCAGCGCGTTGCCCGCCGCGACAAACTGCGCCAGCAGCTGCGCTTTGCCGGTTTCGCCCTGTAATAACACCGGCAGCGTCAGCGTGGCGCGGAATTCGGCGGCCAGATCGCGCATCATCTGATGGGAGGTGCAGAGCATAAAACAACGTCCCTTATTCGCCGCAATCAGCGGAGAGAGCATCGCCGCCAACCGCTTTGCGCCGCCGGGACGGTTGCTTTCCGGCAGATAACGCGGCACGCAGAGCAACGCCTGGCTGGCGTAATCAAACGGACTCGGCAGCAGCAGGGTATTGGTGTTCGCCTCATCCAGCCCCAGCCGATCGGTAAAGTGTTTCAGCTGCTCGTTAACCGACAGGGTGGCGGAGGTAAAAACCCAGGCCGAGGGCTTTTCTTTCATCAGCTCGCGAAAGCGATCGGCCACGGAAAGCGGCGTCAGCGCCAGCACGAAGTGACGGGAATTGCATTCATACCAGTAGCTGTAGCCGGCCTGCTGCACATCCATCAGGCGCTTTAACCGCCCGCGGTACAGCGTCGCCCGTTCAAAGGCCGCGTCCAGCAGCGCGGAACGGCCTAAAGAGAGTTTGGCCACGTCGTAGCACAGCTCCAGCGCGTCATCCAATAGCAGCAGCGCGCGCTGCAGCGACGGCTGATTAAGGATCTCGCGCAGATTGCCGCGAAAACCGGGGTCGCCCAGCGCCAGACGAAAATCCTGGGCGCTCTGCGTCAGGCGGTCGGCGCTCTTCTGTAATTGCGCCGCATCACGCACCTCCGTGCGGTAGGCGATAGTGATATCTTTCGCCAGATCCATCAGTTGGCGGCTGGTAAGCTGCTGCCCGAAATACTGGCTGGCGATATCGGGGATCTGGTGGGCCTCATCAAAAATCACCACGTCGCTGTCGGGGATCAGTTCGGCGAATCCGCTCTCTTTCACCACCATATCGGCCAGATACAAATGATGGTTGACCACCACGATATCGGCATCCATCGCCTTGCGCCGGGCTTTGACCACAAAGCACTCTTTATAGCGCGGGCAATCGCTGCCCAGGCAATTATCGTTGGTGCTGGTCACCAGCGGCCAGACGGGGCTATCTTCCGCCACGCCGGCACAGGTCGCGACATCGCCCTCCACGGTTTCTGAAGACCAGCCCCGCAGCCTGACCAATGCGCTCAGGGTTTCAGCGGAAAGATCGCCGCCCGCCAGCGATTGCTGCTCAAGGCGCTCCAGACAGAGATAGTTGGTGCGCCCTTTCAGCAGCGCCAGCTTGCCTTTATAGTCAAGCGCCCGCGCCACGGTGGGCAGATCCCGGCTGTAGAGCTGATCCTGCAACGCCTTCGAGCCCGTCGAAATGATGACTTTTTTATCCGCCCGCAGCGCCGGCGCCAGATAAGCATAGGTTTTACCCGTTCCCGTCCCGGCTTCGACCACCAGCGCCCGCTGTTTGTCGATGGCCTGAGCGACGGCCTGCGCCATTTGCCGCTGAGGCTCGCGCGGCTTAAACCCGCGGATGGCCTGCGCCAGCGCCCCATCGGTTGCAAAATCATCTATCACGCGATCGTTTGTCACACTGTCTCTCTTTATAGGATTCGAACCGCCGGTGCTGCCTGACGATAACGTCGCGCTGATTATGCCAAGACTCAACCGGCGCCACCACCACAAATCAGCCGGGCTTTTGGTCGCAGGGGTCTAATGTTAGGCTTAACGCCGTTATTCACCAAGATGAAGAGACTAGATACTTATGCCAATCACCAGAATCGACCCTGAAGCCCGCTGGTCCAATGCCGTGATCCATAACCACACGCTGTATCACACCAGCGTGCCGGATAATCTGGATGGGGATGCCCGCGCGCAGACGGAAAACGCCTTGGCGTCGTTGGACGAGGTATTGCAACAGGCGGGAACGGATAAAAGCCGTCTGCTGGACGTTACCATTTTTCTGGCCGATGCCGATGATTTTGCGGCGATGAACGCCGTATGGGACGCCTGGGTCGCGCCGGGCAGCGCGCCGGTGCGCTGCACCGTGCAGGCCAAACTGATGAATCCGCTTTTTAAAATTGAAATAAAAGCGATAGCCGCCGTGTAAATATGGGCAAGAAGAGGGATAGCCTTAGTGCTCTTCCTCTTCTTCGCCATCATCAAACGAACGATGCTCATCCTCATCGTTTTCATTGCTTTCTTCGTCGTCGAACATGGCGGTGACCCTGTCACCTTTATGTTGTTTCCGAATCTCCGCCGCCACGATGGCGATCGCCTGGCCGCTGCTCATCCCCTGCGACATCAGCTCCTGTATCCGCTCCACCGCTTCCTGCTGCTGCTCATGCGTCAGCGCCGGCATACCTGCAATCATCACCTTCTCCTGGTGGGTTAAATCGGGGCGTATCATCGCACGCCATGCGCGCCACACGCCAGAACTTCCGCGTCTCCGCGCTGGCATATACGCCATCGGCGGTCGGGTTGCCCGCGCGGATCCCGGCCGCAAAATTCATCACAACGAGTGAACGCTGTTAACGGCGTCACATCGGTAGTTATCTATCGAAATAGGGAATATGATAGTATATACCTTTTATTCATGACCGTTTTGCAATGCCTTTTACACTTCGTCAGCTTGAATTCTTCGTCGCCGTCGCGGATACCGGTCAGGTCTCCAAAGCGGCGTCACGCTGTAATGTCTCACAGTCATCAATGACCGTCTCCCTCAAAAATCTGGAGGAGCAGTTTGAAAGACAACTCTTCACCCGTCACGCCAAAGGGATACAGTTAACCGACGCGGGAGAGCGCCTGTTGCGCCACGCCAGACAGGTGCTGAAAACCGTTGAGCTTGCCGCCGCGGACGTACGGGCGCAGACGGACGACCTGCGCGGCCGGGTGCGTATCGGCGTCACGGAAACGCTTTCGGCCTACATGCTGCCATCCCTGTTAAGCGCAATCCAGCAGCGCTTCCCCCATCTGGACGTGGACGTGGCGGAGCTCCCGTCCATGCCCTTATGCCGGGCGATTAGCGACGAACGGGTCGATTTAGCCATTATGCTGGTGTCAAACATCATGCTGCCCGACAGCTGTGAAGCGGAAGTCTTTATTCGCTCGACGCGGCGTCTGTGGACCTGCGCCGGACATCCGCTGCAGGATGCGCCGACGCTGACGCTGCAAGACGTGGCGAAAGAGGATTATTTACTGCTCGATATGGACGATCATATTCCCATCGTCAATTATTACTGGGAAAACCAGCATCTCCGCCCCAGGGTCAAATTCCAATCGACCTCAATCGAAGCGATCAGAAATATGGTGGCCCAGGGGCTGGGCGTCACTATCCTGTCGGATTTCGTCTACCGCACCTGGTCGCTGGAGGGGAATAGAATTATGCGACGGGATATCAGCAACATCATCCCGTCGATGGATATCGGCGTGGTATGGCGCAAAGGCCGCGATTTATCCTACCCGGCGGAGGCGGTGATAGATTTCATCCGCAGCCAGAAAACCTAGCGGGCTACCGCGCCTTTGCGCGCGGCAGCCTGTTTTCGCCGTTAACGTCAGCCCCCCAAGCTGAAGAAAACGTAGCGGCCCACGCCTTCTCCGGTAATGGTGGCGATCAGCGCCAGCGCCCCAATGGCGCCCGGCGATGCGCGCCGTTTTCCCGCCATTAACGTCGCCACAAGAAACAGGGCGACGGTCAGCAACAGATAGCGCGACAACGTCAACGCGTTGATATTCGCGGCGGCGGTTTTTACCGTAATCCCCTGGGCCAGATTGGGCGCCAGGGAGGAGAACATCACGATCACCGCCAGGGTCGCCAGCAAAAAGCCAAGCATATACAGGCGCAGCAGCGGAGCCAGCAGGTCGGATTCGCCGCCCGCGCCGAATCGACGCAGCCCGAACCGCATGCTCATCGCGCCGAACAGGCTTCCCATCATGAACGACGAACCGTAAAAAGCCGCATAGGTTCCCCAGCCCTGCCAGAGAATAAAGCGGCTGTTATCGTAAATCGCCGACATCACAAAGATATCCGCCAGGCCCGCCAGCGCGGTGATGCCCAGCAGCGTCATCGGCAGCGTTTTGCGCACCAGCAGCACCGCCGCCGACAGGAACAGCAGCCCCATAAAGAGCGCGGTGAACAGGATCTCGCGGCTCATCCAGGAGTGCGTGACGTGGCTGAGGGTATAGAGCGCATGCCACGGATTGCCCAGATGCGCCACGGACGCCAGCAGCCCAATCCCGCCGACGATCAGCGCGCAGACTATCGGCGGCCGCGCCATCGCCGCCCGCTTATCGTTATCCCAATCCCGATAGGCAAAGCGCTGGCAATACCACACCGTGACGACGCAGCCAATCGCCAGCTGCATAAGTAAGGTGAAAATTATCAATGGCCATTCATGCATTTCAGTATCCTCGCTGCATTTTGCTGCTGACGATCAGGTTGGGCCGGGTAATGGATGATTCCGGCAGGCCCTCGATATCCGCGTTATCGCCATATTTTTCGCGCAGTGCGCCGATGGGGCCGAAGTCCAGCGCCCGCATCGGACAGGCGTCCACGCAGGCGGGGTTGCCGCCTTCCGCGCGCAGGCTGAGGCAGGTGTCGCACTTGGTCATCATTCCCGACGCCTCATCGAACTGCGGCGCTTCATAAGGGCACGCCCAGGTGCAGTAGCGGCAACCGACGCACAGGTCGTGATCCACCACCACCACCCCGTCCTCTTCGCGTTTATGCATGGCCTTGGTCGGGCAATGGGTCACGCAGGAGGGCGAATCGCAGTGGTTGCAGGCGATGGAAAGATGCCAGCGTCGCGGCGCGGGATAGGTTCCTTCCTCAAAGTCATAGACCCGGCGGTAATTGCGCCCGACCTCCAAATCGTTTTTATCTTTGCAGGCAATGACGCAGGTTTTACAGCCGATGCAGGCGGCGGCATTAAAATAGAATCCGACTTGTTCCATTTTTATTGGTCCTCGCTAAAAAGGATACGTTGCGGCCAGGAAGCATCCGCGGTTAGCGCCGGCCCCCGCCATTTCTCCACGTTGCACAGCACGGTATTCCAGCCTGACGTGCCAAACCCGGTCGGGATCTGTTCGGTAATGGCGTTATCCGCGCCGGCCAGGTCGATGCCGTTTTTTTCATCCAGTTCGAACCAACCGCCGTGCGGCAATCCCACCACGCCGGGCTTCATCGTTTCGGTCAGCCAGGCGGGACGCAGGGTTTTGCCCGCCGCGCTGCTGAGCAGCACCGTTTCACCATGCTTAATGCCCAGTCTGACGGCGTCCGATTTGTTGAGATAGACGGGAGACGGCCACGCCTCCCGCAGCCAGGGAACGTTGTCCAGCGTACTGTGCGAGCGTCTCAGGTAGTGCGGGTTATAGACCTGGAAAGGATACTTCCCTTTCTCCTTGCGTTCCCAGTCGGCAAAACTCTCTTCATAGCCTTTGGGCTTGACCGTATAGGCCGGAAGCGCGGGAATGTCGCTCCAGCCATACTCTTTGCCGACGCGGGTCAATTTCGGGCAGTAGATTTCAAACTTGCCGCTGTCGGTCTCGCGCGGGTGAGCGGCCGGATCGCCGACAAATTCCTCATAGGCGATATAGCCATAGTTGTCTCCGTCGCGGCGCGCCACCTGATAGCACCCTTTTTCAAGGAAATCGCCGAGCGAAATCTTCCCTTGCTGCGCCCGGCCTTCAACGCCCCAGGCGGCAATATCCTGCGCGGTGATGGTCAATAGCGGCACCGGGGTTTTTCCATCTTCGGCAATGACGGTCGCCCCTTGCAGCATATTGAAGAACTGCTGCTTTTCCGATATGGGAAAGATCTTGTCGACGTCAATCCCCAGCCGCTTGCCGATCTCCCTGGCGATCCATTGATCGCTTTTGGCCTCATACAGCGGCGGAACGATATTGGTCGCGACAATCAATACATCGCGATTGCTGGGATTCAGAATGGTCCCCTCCCGCTCCCACTCGGTGGTCACCGGCAGCACGACATCGGCGTATTTGGCGCTGGTATGCAGGACATAGGCGGGCGATACGATAAACTCGACCTTTTCCCGCAGCGCCGCGATGCCCTGATGAATATTGGCGCGGGTCTGCATGGTGGCGTTAAAGGTATGGAACATCATGCGGATATCGATATGCTTCTCGCCGTCGCCCCGCTGCCGGAAAACCCCTGTTGTCAGCGCCCGGTTGATTTCATTATGGTTAATCGCGCTTTTAACGGGGTTCGGAAAGGTCGGCAGCCCCGTTGCGCCGCCGTTCACCAGCCGAGGTCCGCCGTTGCCCGCCGCGTAATGGCAGCTGACGCCGGTCATTCTGCCGGGGCGCCCCATATGGCCGGTCATAAAGCCGAGCGTGGAAAAGGCATGCACCCAACCTTCGCCGTTATGAATGCGCGCCGGCGCCCAGCCCGTCAACAGCGCGGCGCGCCGCGTGCCGCCGATCTGCCTTGCCAGGCTGCGGATGCCTTCCGGCGGCACGCCGCAGATTTCGGCGGCCCACTCCGGCGTTCTCGGCTGATGGTTGAAGGTGCCCAGCAGATAATCCTGGAAATTATCATCCGGGTTGGCGCCGGCCGGCATATGTTCCCGGTCAAAGCCGACGCAGCACCGGTTGAGGAAATCCCAATCAATCAGCGGATTCGTCCGGGGGTCGTCCTCTTCCAGCAGGGCATACATGATCCCCAGCGCCAGCGCGTGGTCGGTGCCGGGATTAATCGGTACCCATTCGGCGTCGAGCAGTTCGCAGGTCGCGTTATAACTGGGATCGATACTGATAAAGCGGGCGCCCGCCTTTTTAGCTTGCAGATAGTGGTACGTCGGGTTTCCGGGGCTGCTCCATGCGGGGTTGGCGCCCCACAGGACAATCAGCTGGGACTTGCGCAGATCGAAACGGTCATTGATGCCGAATTTTATCCATCCGTCATGCACGCCGATATATCCCGGCGTGTCTTTCCATGCCCCCCAGGAGGTGGTTCCCCAGTCCGAGGTGTAACCGCCGTAGTTGGCGTAAAGGTTAAGATAGTGGTTGCCGTTCGAGCCGGTTAACCAGATGGATTCGTTGCCGTATGTCTCTTTTATGCGTTTTGTTTCGCTTGCCACAATGTCCAGCGCTTCATCCCAACTGATGCGCACCCACTGATCCCGCCCGCGCAACGATTTATCGCCGCCTCCCGGCGCCCAGTTTTTACGTTTCATCGGATAGCGCAGCCGATCCGCGCCAAAAACCTGCTTGCGCTGGGAGCGCCCGCGCAGACAGCCGCGCTGTTGCGGATAATCGGGGGAATCGGGGTGGGTATCGTCCGTTTTCTGTCTTTCCACCACGCCGTCGACAACCAGCGCCTTGTTGAGACAGCGGCCGCCGCAGTTATGCCAGCAGGCGGCCGGCTTCCAGACGCCCTCTTTCGTCGATGCCGCGGCCCCCTGCGCGGGGCCGTCGGACGCGGCGGCCTGCAATCCCCGGCTAATAGGCAGAGCAACCATGGCGGTGGCGGCGGAGCTCCATTTAATAAAGGATCTTCGACTGATGCCGGAGCGTGGTTTATTTTTCATTAAATACTCCTTACTCTCACATTGCATATCATTGGTTATATTGTTGGTAATCGTTGGAACTGGCCGCTATCGGCGCCGACAAGAGCGCCGAGCCGCTGCTTGTCATAGGCTAAAAACAGCGGCAAAATCCGGCCGACGCCGCGATAAAACGCGGTTTGCGCATGCGTTTGAATATTCCGGCAAAAGGGCGCCGCGAAGGCCAATGGGTGTTGCTGAAGAAAGTCGAGCTGTTCCTGAAGCGATACGATGAGCTGTTCCGGGGGGGCGCCGTTCAACGCCATTTCGGCCGCGGCGACGCTCTGCCGGTAGAGAAAATCCAATTCAAACCCTATATGGTCCGCCGCTTCCGCTTCATCGTCGGACATCATAAAACCCTGTCGCCGGTAAAGCCGTTTCACCTCGTTGGTGCAGCGTTGAAACAGCAACTTATCGCGTGATACGTATACCGACTCCCAGGGGGGCGCCGGCGGCGTTTCCGGGCCGATAAACAGGCGGGTAAAATCCCAGTGCAGGTTTTCAAACGCCGCCTCCCCGCGCGCAAAGCGGGGGTGATCCAGCGCGCCGCGAACCTCGCATACTGCCTGGGTAAACGCCGCGTCGTCGATGTGCGGCACTAGCTCGGCCAGATCCTGCCGTTGCAAAAAATGCAATAATTCCGGCGTGGGTTCTTCGATAAACAGGCGTCGCAGGATGTCGTATCCCACCGGCCGTTGTAGTAGATAAGGCGTTAGCGTGCCGTTGCTCATTGTCATCTCCTCAGATGGCCGAAAGCGCAAACATGGATGGCGTAACATGTTGTAATTGCACTTCTTTAATATAATTTTCCGCTGCCGAATGCCGCTCGACGACATTCAGGGAAAGGCAAACCTCGATATCGAGTTCGCCAAGCAGGGCTATTGCCGATGGGTGAAACTGAATGCAGTTATATTGCGCAATGCGCTTTACCGGCTGCCGATGCGCCGCAAGTATGGCGGTGACGGCATCGATGGCCCGACCAAACACCTTCGCGCATTTAAAGAAGTAGTCGTGCGGCGAGAAATAATAGCTATCGTCCACCGGACGGCCGTGATTCTGCTGATATATCTGCCCGGTATGCTTGTTTTCCAGAGAACAGTAGTGAACGCCCAGCTTCAGCCCGTTATCCAACGCGAACAGCATCAACGCCAGGGCGGTATTTTCACTGTTGGCGATAGCCAGGCCGCCGGCGTACCAGTAATTGTAATAAACCTGATAGGGCGGATATTTCAGTTCAAAACCAAGGTGACGAAATGTTTCGGCGTTGCTTAACGGAAAGCAGAACTCCAGCAGATTGATGCCGTCAACGCCGATGTCGTCAAGCTCGCGCAGCAGTTGCCGCATCTGCGCCAGGGTGCCGGGGATCACCGGCATCTCCACCATCACCGTCGGAATAAAGTCCCTCGCCAGTCGGATACGGCGCATGATTCTGGCTTGCTTTTCCGGCGGATCGTCGATCTTGATGCTGAAACGAATCTCCTTCAGTCCGGACTGCTGCAATTTCCTGGCCGTATCGCGATCCAACGGGTCGCCGGCGGTGTAAAGCCGCGAATGAACAGCGGGAAACTCGTCATGCAGCTGCGCAAAAAAGTCTGTCGCCGCCTGCTTATGCAATAGCGGTTCGCCTCCGGTCAGCGCCGCGTAGCGTAACGGCGCGCCCTGTTGCGACATTTGCCGCACTTCCCGCGCCGCCTGGCGCAGATGATGCTGATAGTATTCATAGTCCTGCTGATTTTGGTTAAAACAGAAATAGCAGTTGCGATGACATTTCAGGGAAAGAAAGGCGGTGTAACTCTCCTCGCCGGTACGGCATGCGACGCAGGCGTCGGAGATCCAGTTGATATGGATACTTTTACCGCTGTTGGCGAACACCGCGCCTTTGTCGCGCAGTTGCCGTTGCAGTTTCCGACTCTCCTGCCGATACTCCGCGGCGGTATCAAACGCCAGGCCGTATTGCTCTATGGCCCGCAGCGTATTTTTTTCAATTTCGATATAGCGCTCGGCGTAACGCGCAAAATCGGGATCGGCAATGCGCTGAAACGTTTGCTGGCTTATGGTTTTCATCTCTCCCCCGCTACGCATTGAGATTCAGGCTGTTGATGCCGATGCGCTGCCCGGCCAGTCGAAGTTTTTCGCCTATGCGGCATGCGGGACAGGCATGTTCCCCGTCGCTTAATGACGGATAGCGTTGCCGGCAGCGGGTACATAGCGCGACTTTGAACGGATAGGACGTAACGGTTCTCTTGTTGACTCCGGGGGTTACCTCAAGCGCCTGTTCCGGGCAGCTATCCTGACAAAGTCGGCACCCCACGCATTTTTTCTCATCGACGACAAATGCCTGGTTCTCATAGCGGAACGCCCCGGTGGGACATAATTGCAAACAGCTGCTGCACAGCGAACAGGCCAGCGAATCGATATTGACATTGAATAATTGATATTCATCGACAACATCGCTTATCAGCTTATTTTTTATACCGGCCGGTTTTTTTAAATATTCCCTGATTACGTCAACGCGAAGAAAACGACGGCGCCCAGGTTTATTTTCCTCAGGTGAATAATACGAATCATTATCAGTCTGCGTTTTTTTCTGTAATTGAAATATCGGTTGTCCCATTGATTGTAAAATCACATTAGCTTTGGCAATAATCCATTCCCAGGAAGAATGATTCTCATCTACAATAATGATGCGATAACCGGCCTGGTAATATAATAAACATTCTTTCACCGAGGGAATGGCCGTCGCAGCCATATATACGCCGCCATTGACGGCATAGCGCTGCGGCGGGCGACCATCTATGGCCATTACCGGGCAAACAAGCACGCACCCGCCGCAGCCCGTACAGAATTCCTCATTGATTTTTATGGTATTATTTTCTGAAATCGTTAATGCCCCTGATGAACAATAATCCACACACTGTTGACATGCGGCGCGTTTGCTCTTATTTCTGACGCAAGCGCACGTCACAGCCACCTCAGCGCCAATCGTCATATTCATCACTCACCTCGAATGCGGACGGCCCGGAATTCGGATATATTCATAAAGATGAAAGATCAAATAAATCTAAAGTATTTTTTATTATTGAATTTTATTTTTATAAATTCGTTAAAAAATAGTAAATAATGTTATTACTTAAATGATTATCCATAGGGCAAAGAATATAGACGCACTCTTCATATGGCTAATGTATTTTTCCTATATTCCATTATGGCCTTTTTGTATATTTCCGCCGAAATTATAAATATCGCCTCCGTGGGTAAGCGTGGCGCTAATCATCAGGCAGCGGACAGAATCGAGAAAAAAACTTCACCGCTAAAACGGCAAATATAAAAGTGAAAAATGTGAGCAATCCAACAATTCAGAATAAAGGGTCTTGCGTTGCGATTAGCCTGGCGAAAAGGTCGCACGGAGCTAAGCGGAAATCTGCGCCGTACGCCAGAACTGGCGCTTTGTGGTACGCTAGCCCGCCGGGGAAAATAACCCTGGGCTGACCATAAAACAGCGGTTCACCTGCAAGCATGAGATTATACGAAAAGACATGTCCATAAATACCAACGTCTCATCCCCCGTCTATCATTCGCTGCCCTATCGGCCGGATGCGCTACTGACGCTTTTCGCGCCGTTTTCGCAGCAGCCGTGGGCGATGCTGCTGCATTCGGGCTTTGCCGATCATCCCCATAGTCGTTTCGACATTATGGTGGCCGACCCCAGAGTCACGCTGCGCACCCACGGCGAACGGACGGAAATCACCCGCAACGGCAATACGCAGATATCCACCGACGATCCCTTCCAACTGCTGCAACAACAGCTTGAACATCTGGGCATCGATGCCGCGGCGCGCCCCGACTTTCCCTTTCAGGGCGGCGCGCTCGGCCTGTTCGGTTACGATCTCGGTCGCCGCATCGAGAAGTTGTCGTCACGGGCGCAACAGGATATCGCCCTGCCCGATATGGCCGTCGGTCTATATGACTGGGCGGTAATCGCCGATCATCAGCGCCAGACATTAACGCTGATCGTTCATCGTCATCTTCAGGAGCGGCTCGACTGGCTGGCGCATCCGCCCGCGGGTCGCCCCACCGCCGATTTCCGACTTACCGGGCCGTGGCGCGCCAATATGTCGCGCGCGGAGTACGGCGGAAAATTTAATAAAATACAGGATTACCTGCTGTCGGGAGACTGTTATCAGGTCAACCTGGCACAACGCTTTGTCGCCGACTATCAAGGCGACGAATGGCAGGCGTTTCTGCGGCTGTCGTCAGGCAATAAGGCGCCGTTCTCCGCGTTTCTGCGCCTGCCTGAAAACGCGGTGATCAGCGTTTCTCCCGAACGTTTTCTGTGGTTGGAAAATCAACAGATCCAGACCCGCCCCATTAAAGGCACGCTGCCGCGCCTGGCCGACAAGGACGCGGACCGCGCGCAGGCCGCACGACTGGCGCGGTCGGATAAAGATCGGGCGGAAAACCTGATGATTGTCGATTTGCTGCGTAACGATATTGGCCGCGTGGCGGAGCCCGGCAGCGTGCGCGTGCCGGAATTGTTTATCGTGGAACCTTTTCCCGCGGTTCACCATCTGGTCAGTACCATTACGGCGCGGCTTCCCGCCGGCTGTCACGCGACGGCGTTGCTGCGCGCCTGTTTCCCCGGCGGTTCGATCACCGGCGCGCCCAAGATCCGGGCGATGCAGATTATTGAAGAGCTGGAACCACAGCGGCGTAATGCCTATTGCGGCAGCATTGGCTACCTGAGCATTTGCGGCACCATGGACACCAGCATCGCCATTCGCACCTTATTAACCGAGCAGGGAAAAATATACTGCTGGGCCGGCGGGGGAATCGTCGCCGACAGCCTGGAACAGGCGGAATATCAGGAAACCTTTGATAAAGTGAAACGTATCTTGCCATTGCTGGATACGAGGGATTAATAGGATAATCAGCGCTTCCCAGGTAAAGACCCGTGACCCATTCAATGAATGCAACCCGCTCGTCCGCCGGCTTCGATCTGGCCGAGTTTATTACCCGCTTTCAGCTGCAAACGCTGCTGCCGGCGCCGCCGGCCCGCCACCGGAGGCAGGCGGCCGTACTGGTGCCGATTGTGCGCCGCGCCACCCCGACGCTGCTGCTGACCCGCCGGGCATCCGGCCTGAGAAGCCACGCCGGGCAGGTCGCTTTCCCCGGCGGCGCGGCCGACCTTGAAGACCGGTCGCTGGTGGAGACGGCGCTGCGCGAAGCGCAGGAAGAAGTGGCCATTCCGCCGCAGAACGTGCAGGTATTGGGCGTATTACCGTCGCTGGACAGCATCAGCGGCTTTCAGGTCACGCCGGTTGTCGGTCTTATCTCCCCGCAGACCCGCTTTTATCCGCATGAAAACGAGGTGGCGGAGCTCTTTGAAATGCCGCTGGCGGAAGCGCTGGCGCTCACCCGCTACCATTCCCTTGATATCGAGCGGCAGCGCAGACCTCACCGCGTTTACCTCTCCTGGTATCGGCAGCAATTCGTCTGGGGATTGACGGCGGCGATTATCCGCCGGCTCGCCCTGCACGTTGCCGGCGAGCCGTGATGGCTTTGTCCCGCTGTCCGCTGAGATAAGCCCCCTTGCCCGTTGGTATAAGTTTATTTCATGCGAAAAAGCGAGCTCCGCAACATATCGCACACTACAATGGCGCGATTTGAGAATTTTATTCTATTCTTCGGCTATCAACGGCGCGGGTAAGGAGTTTGGGCGTGATAAGCGTTTTCGACATGTTTAAAATCGGCATTGGCCCCTCGAGCTCTCATACGGTAGGACCGATGAAAGCCGGTAAGCAATTTGTCGATGAATTGATAAGCCGCGACTTACTGGACTCGGTGACGCGTATTGCCGTTGACGTTTACGGCTCGCTGTCGTTGACCGGGAAAGGACACCATACCGATATCGCCATCGTTATGGGGCTGGCGGGCAAGATGCCGGACACCGTCGACATTGACGCCATCCCGCAGTTTATCCGCGAGGTGGAAAGCCGGGAACGCCTGTTGCTGGCGGACGGCCGGCATGAGGTCGATTTCCCCCGTGAAGGCGGCATGGTTTTCCGCAGCGAAAACCTGTCGTTGCACGAAAATGGTATGACGATCACCGCGTTTACCGGGAGCGAGGCCGTTTTCCGTAAGACCTATTACTCCATCGGCGGCGGGTTTATCGTTGACGAAGAGAACTTTGGTAAAAGCGTATTAACCGACGTCTCCGTGCCCTATGCCTTTAATTCGGCGCAAGAGATGCTGGCGCACTGCAAGCAAAACGGCCTTTCGCTGTCCGCCATGGTGATGCGCAACGAACTGGCATTGCACAGCCGCCAGGATATCGAAGATTACTTCTCGCATATCTGGCAGACCATGCGCGCCTGTATCGACCGCGGCGTGAACACCGAAGGCATACTGCCCGGTCCGCTGCGCGTTCCCCGCCGCGCTTCGGCGCTGCGCCGCATGCTGGTCGCCTCCGACAAACACTCCAATGACCCGATGAACGTCGTGGATTGGATCAATATGTTCGCCCTGGCGGTCAACGAGGAAAACGCCGCCGGCGGGCGCGTGGTTACCGCGCCGACCAACGGCGCCTGCGGCATTGTGCCCGCGGTTCTCGCCTATTACGACCACTTTATCGAACCGGCCGGCCCCGACATCTATATCCGCTATTTTCTCGCCGCGGGCGCGGTGGGCATACTGTATAAAATGAACGCTTCCATCTCCGGCGCCGAAGTGGGCTGTCAGGGAGAAGTCGGCGTCGCCTGTTCCATGGCGGCGGCCGGGCTGGCGGAACTGATGGGCGCCAGCCCGGAGCAGGTGTGCGTGGCGGCGGAAATCGGCATGGAGCACAATCTTGGCCTGACCTGCGATCCGGTCGCCGGCCAGGTTCAGGTGCCGTGCATCGAACGCAACGCCATCGCCGCGGTAAAAGCCATCAACGCCGCGCGGATGGCGATGCGCCGCACCAGCGAACCGCGCGTATCCCTGGACAAGGTTATTGAAACCATGTACGAAACCGGCAAGGATATGAACGCCAAATACCGCGAAACCTCGCGCGGCGGACTGGCGATCAAGGTACAGTGCGACTAGCGCCCTTTTCGCAAAAAAGTTGATGCTTACCCGAGCGGGTAGAAAAGATGTACCGCGATCTGGTGACATGGTTTATTGCTGAAGAGATGGCGCACTGGTCGCGGTCGCAAAACGCTATTTCACCTAAAACAGCGTAACCCGGCATAAGGTAAAACGGCGAGGTTACTGACAAAACCTTCATCGTCCTCCTCGCGAAAGCGGGGATCTGCAGGAATGACGTATTTGGGGTCGGTATTACAGATGCCTACTTTGTCAATGGTCTGACGGCTTGCCCAATTATGGGCAAGCCGTAGCAATATCCGCACCGGCGATGCGCCTCCGGCGGGAGATCGCCGCTATGCGTTTGCCAACGTTACTCGTCGTCCTCTTCCCTCGGTTCGGTGATTTTTTCGACCCGCACCAGTTCGATACGGTATTCCGACACCTCCATGATTTGGAAGCGCAGCTGGTGTAGCTCAATCACATCGCCCACGTTGGGAAACTCATCGCTGTATGCCAGCAGCATGCCCGCCAGCGAGGCATAATCCTCTTTCGGACTGACCAGATCGCTGCTCTCGACCACCTGCTGCAAAGAGTGCAAATCCGTGCCGCCTTTAACCAGCCAGCCGTCGCCGTCGGCCACAATATCCAGCGTTTCGTCTTCGTCCGGGAATTCGCCGGCAATCGCTTCCAGCACATCCAGCGGCGTAACCAGCCCCTGCACCACGCCAAACTCGTTGCTTACCATCACCAGACTGCCTTTGGCCCGGCGCAGCACCGGCAGCAAGTTGATCACGTCCAGCGTTTCCGGCACCACAATCGGCTGATTGGCCGCCGCGAAACTTTCCACATCGGCATGCTCTTCCAGCGCCACCAGCAGATCTTTGGCCCGCACCACGCCGATTAGCTCGTCCAGCGAACCGCGGCATACCGGGAACAGGCTGTGGGGTGTATCCAGCAACTGCAAACGGATCTCCTCCACGGAGCGCTCGCTGTCTACCCAGGAAATTTCCGTTCGCGGCGTCATCACGCTGCGTAAGGAACGCGACGCCAGCGTCAGCACCCCGCTGATCATATAGCGCTCTTCTTCGGCAAAGGTTTCAGCGGTGACCTTCCGCGGTTGATCGTCCTCGTCGGCGGCGGCTTTTCTGGCCCCCATCAGCCGTAAAATCGCCTCGGCGGTGCGCTCGCGCAGCGGGCGCCGTGACTGATGCTTCATAAAGTTATGTCGGGCAATCTGGTTGAAAAACTCGATCAGGATCGAGAAGCCAATCGCCGCATACAGATAGCCTTTGGGAATATGGAAGCCGAAACCTTCCGCAACCAGACTTAAACCAATCATCAGCAGGAAGCTGAGGCACAGCACCACCACCGTCGGGTGGGCGTTGACAAAATTGGTCAGCGGCTTGGATGCCAGCAGCATCACCCCCATGGCGATAATCACCGCGGTCATCATAACGCCCAGGTGGTTAACCATACCCACCGCGGTTATCACCGCATCCAGCGAAAATACCGCATCCAGAACGACTATCTGGGCGACCACGACCCAAAAGCTGGCGTGCGCGCGGGCGCCATGCTCATCATGCGATTTATTCTCCAGCCGTTCATGCAGTTCCATGGTGGCTTTGAACAGCAAGAACAGCCCCCCGGCCAGCAGAATAAGATCGCGTCCGGAGAAACTGAAATCGCCGACGTGAAACAGCGGGCGGGTCAGCGTGACCATCCAGGAAATCAGCGACAACAGCCCCAAACGCATCAGCAAGGCCAGCGATAAACCGATAATGCGGGCTTTATCTCGCTGCTTGGGGGGCAATTTATCCGCCAGAATGGCGATAAATACCAGGTTGTCGATACCCAGAACAATTTCAAGTACCACCAGCGTCAATAAGCCTGCCCAGATTGAGGGATCCAGCAAAAATTCCATGTCAGACTCCGAAAAATGAACTAGCAGACGACATCAATGCCGCGTTGGCATTGAAGGATAATAAAAAGAGTGGGTATGAATCAGAATGACTCTGAAGGTGGCCGGAATGACCAACCGAGTACAGAAAACCACCAGCGTTAGCAGGTACACAGAGAACGTTTTGTCGGTGACAGTCCATGGGAAGGGCGAATGCCCGATGCTCCTAAATAATTTAACAGAATATAACTCTAACAGGTTGCTCCGGTTTTTCACAAAGACTTTCTTACGCCGCGCCATGCGGGAAATGCATGTAACATTTCTGTTATTTAACGCACACTTTTCTTAACAGCTCACAGCTTACGCCAATCAAAGGCGGACCAACGTCACACTATTTATTTTTTCGGTGGGTAAAATAAATCCGTCAAACGGCTGTTTCAGGTTTTACGGATTTGAACCGGCTCGTTGAATGTAGTGGATTAATTGTAAAAATTTTTACCTATTGGATAACCAAGTCAGCCTCTGACGACCATACTGATATGGCAACGATTAACGTTCGGCAGGCGCACGTTAACCCTATATCCCGACACATTACACACTCGATTTGATCGTGAATAGTGAGGAGGTAGTAAGTGAGTATTGCAATAATACTATGCACTCACGGAGCCACCGCGGGGCCGCTGTTAAAGACGGCTGAAATGATTCTTGGCGATCAGGATAACGTCGCCACGATCGATTTCATCCCCGGTGAAAACGCTGAAACGCTGATAGAAAAATATCAGGAGAAGTTATCTCAGTTGGATACTTCGTCCGGCGTATTGTTTTTGGTTGATACCTGGGGAGGCAGTCCGTTTAATGCCGCCAGCCGTGTGGTTACCGACAAGGAGAATCATGAAGTTATCACCGGGGTAAACATTCCCATGCTGGTGGAAACGTTTATGGCCCGCGATGACAACCCGGCATACGCCGATTTGGTGGCAACCGCGCTTGAGGCGGGAAGGGACGGGGTAAAAGCCCTGAAAACCCGGGAGCAACAGAAAGCGGCGGTCTCCCCCGCTCCTGTTTCATCCGCACCCAAAGCTCCCGCGCCGGTTAGCGGAACCGGCGGCCATATGAAAATAGGGTTGGCGCGTATTGACGACCGTTTAATTCACGGTCAGGTGGCGACGCGCTGGACAAAAGAGACCAACGTCAACCGCATTATCGTCGTCAGCAACGAAGTCGCCGCCGACAACGTGCGTAAAACGCTGCTGACGCAGGTCGCTCCTCCGGGGGTTAGCGCTCATGTGGTGGACGTGGCGAAGGCCATCCGCGTTTATGACAACCCGAAATATGCCGGCGATCGCGTGATGCTGTTATTTACCAACCCGACCGACGTACTCACCCTGGTTGAAAATGGCGTCAACATACCCTCCGTCAACATTGGGGGCATGGCGTTCCGTCAAGGGAAAACGCAGGTCAATAATGCGGTCTCCATTGATGAAAAAGATATTGCGGCGTTCAAGGAACTGGATAAACGCGGAATTGAATTGGAAGTCAGAAAAGTTTCCAGTGATTCCAAAATCAAAATGATGGACCTAATCAATAAGATGGCTCGTTAGCACATTCAATAAATTTCGCTGTGTAACGATTTATTTTACTCGGATAACGTTTTCTATAGGAGAAGTACAATGGAGATTACCACCCTTCAAATTGTGCTGATATTTCTCGTTTCTTGTGTTTCGGGGATGGGGTCGATTCTTGACGAGTTTCAATTCCACCGCCCTCTCGTCGCCTGTACGCTTATCGGCGCCGTATTAGGCGATTTGCAAACCGGGATCATTATCGGCGGTACGCTGGAAATGATCGCGCTCGGATGGATGAACATCGGCGCGGCGGTGGCGCCCGATGCGGCTCTGGCTTCCATTATCTCGACGATTCTGGTCATCGCCGGCGGACAAAGCGTAGGCGCGGGGATTGCGCTGGCGATCCCGCTGGCCGCGGCCGGGCAGGTGCTGACGATTATCGTGCGCACCATTACCGTGGCGTTCCAGCATGCCGCCGATAGCGCGGCGGAACGCGGCAGCTTAAGCGCGATCAGCTGGCTTCACGTATCCGCGCTGTTTCTTCAGGCGATGCGTATCGCCATTCCCGCCGTTATCGTGGCGATCTCCGTCGGCACCGATGCCGTTCACGCCATGTTGAACTCGATTCCCGACGTGGTCACCAACGGCCTGAATATCGCCGGGGGCATGATTGTCGTCGTGGGTTACGCGATGGTCATCAACATGATGCGCGCGGGCTACCTGATGCCTTTCTTCTATCTTGGTTTCGTTACCGCCGCCTTTACCGATTTCAACCTGGTGGCGCTGGGGGTCATCGGTATTGTTATGGCCGTGCTGTACATCCAGCTCAGCCCGAAATACAACAAGACGCCGGGTCAAGCGGTGGCCGCGGGTAATAACGATCTCGATAACGAACTGGATTAATAGGAGTGAGAGAAATGGTTGATACAACTACTGACGTCAAGAAACTCACCGCCAGCGATATTCGCGCGGTGTTTATTCGCTCCAACCTTTTCCAGGGGTCATGGAACTTTGAACGTATGCAGGCGCTCGGCTTCTGCTATTCCATGGTGCCGGCGATCCGCCGCCTCTACCCTGAAAACTCGGAAGAACGTAAACAGGCGATTAAGCGCCATCTGGAGTTTTTCAATACTCAGCCGTTTGTCGCCGCCCCGATTCTGGGGGTGACGATGGCGATGGAAGAGCAACGCGCCAACGGCGCGCCGATTGACGACGGGGCGATAAACGGCCTGAAAGTGGGGTTGATGGGTCCGCTGGCGGGCGTCGGCGACCCCATCTTCTGGGGCACGGCGCGTCCCGTTTTCGCCGCGCTGGGCGCCGGGATTGCCATGAGCGGCAGCCTGCTGGGGCCGGTGCTCTTTTTCGTTCTGTTCAACCTGGTGCGCCTGCTGGTGCGCTACTACGGCGTGGCCTATGGCTATCGTAAAGGGGTCGATATCGTTAGCGATATGGGCGGCGGCTTCCTGCAAAAGATGACAGAGGGGGCGTCTATTCTCGGTCTGTTCGTCATGGGGGCGCTGGTCAACAAATGGACCCACGTCAACGTGCCCATGGTGGTTTCCAGAGTAACCAATCAGGAGGGCGAAACCACCGTCACCACCGTCCAGTCGATTCTCGACCAGCTTATGCCGGGACTGATTCCCCTGCTGCTCACCTTCGGCTGTATGTGGCTGCTGAGGCGCAAGGTTAACGCCCTGTGGCTTATTATGGGATTCTTCGCCATCGGCATCTTCGGTTATTGGATCGGCCTGCTCGGTCTGTAGTATGTTACCCCGCCGGAGGTGACCCCTCCGGCGGGCGTACGCGTTCGTTTAGCACATCACATCCCCAAACATTCACCCTTGGAGTTACCCATGACGGTTACGGATATCGCCCTGGTTATTTTGATCGCGCTGGCGCTGATTTATGCCATCTATGACGAATTCATCATGGATAGATTGCATGGGCAAACCCGACTGCGCGTGGCGCTAAAACGGGCAAATCGGCTGGACGCGCTTATTTTTATCGGCCTGGTGGTAATCCTTATTTATCAAAACGTCATGAATAACGGTGCGGTAATTACCACTTCTCTTTTGCTTTTTCTGGCATTTATGGCGATCTATCTCGCCTATATTCGCCATCCCAAGTTGCTGTTTAAACAGACGGGATTCTTTTATGCCAATATCTTTATTTCTTATAACCGTATTAAAAATATGAATTTATCCGAGGACGGCATTTTGGTCATCGATCTGGAGCGGCGCCGGTTATTAATACAGGTGACTCAGCTTGACGATCTGGAAAAGATATATAATTTTATGGTTGAAAATCAATAACATAAAAATATTTAATTATAAATTAAAAATATTATAAAACATATCATTAACTTATTTGTGGCATTTTATCCCCATTAACGCTGACGTTATTTTATGCGATGACGATCACGCTATTTTTAAATGAAAATAATTATCAATTGCATTATTAACACCTATTATTTTTATTGTTGTTTGATCCATAAATAATATGTTAAGGTTGCGCCGTCATTGGGGAGTAGCCGGTTTCTGAACGTCATGATCAGAAATGCTCGTATCAACATACTCGTTTTATCTATTAAAACGTGGTGCGGGCGGCCAGTAGGCAGGCGAGACCATAGACACGGCGACCATCATCTGGTTGGGGATGAGCGCCGTGGATATGGAGAACCACCCAGCCGAGGCTATTTACCATGAACCTATCAGCAACGCTCATCCTTGCTTTTGGCATGTCGATGGACGCTTTTGCGGCGTCTATCGGCAAAGGCGCCGTACTGCACAAACCCCGATTCCGGGACGCCATCCGCACCGGCCTTATTTTTGGTATTGTGGAAGCCACCACGCCGTTGATTGGCTGGTCCCTGGGCTTTTTTGCCAGCCGGTTTATTATTGAATGGGATCACTGGGTCGCCTTTGGTCTGCTGGTGATCCTGGGCGGGCGCATGATTATGGAAGGCGGCAAAAACGCCAGGCTCTGCCACTGCGATAAAATTAAAAAACACAGTCTGGCGCTGCTGGTCTGTACGGCCATCGCCACCAGCCTTGATGCCATGACCCTTGGCGTGGGTCTGGCATTTTTACAGGTCAATATCTTCCACACGGCCATGGTCATTGGCTGCGCCACCATGATCATGGTGACGCTAGGCATGCTGATTGGTCGCTATATCGGGCCGATCCTCGGAAAAAAAGCGGAGATTGTCGGCGGTATCGTACTTATCGCCATCGGCTGCAATATTCTCTATGAACATCTTGGCCATGCGGCGGCGTGAAAGAGAGGGCCAGTGATGCCGGATTTCCGCCCTGCTCGTTTTACCTTATCCGGCGGCCGCGTCGCCGTCGTCGATACGTTGGTGCAGGCGGATAATAAAGTCGGTCTCGCAGCTAAATTGCGCCGCTTCCCGCAGTTTTTTACCGACCTCCGGAGTGGCTCGCCAGGCGAACGGCGTCATCTGTAGCAGCTCGGCGCCCTCCAGCCCGGTCAATTGCATCGGATATGCCAGCGTTTGCCGTTCAATCAAGCGGAAACCGGCCAGCGTTTCGTCCCGGCCGGGGTGTAACCGTACCTGGTCATAGACTTGCGCTTTCAACTGATAAAGATGGCGCGGCCCCGGCGATACGGTAATGACCCAACCGCCCGCTTTTACCGTACGCTGTAATTCGGCGTCATTGCATGGCGCATAAATTTTCAGGATGGCATCCAGTGAGCGGTCGTCAAACGGCAGCCGCTGGCTTGAAGCGACGCAATAATCGACCTCAGGATAACGTTTTGCCGCACGCTGTATCGCCGCTTTCGAGACATCCAGCCCATAAACGGTTGTTGCCCGGCATGATTTAACCCGGGCGGCCAAGGCGGCGGTATAGTAGCCTTCGCCACAGCCGATATCCAACACGGCGGCCGCTTCGGGCGGTAAAATCTCATTAATGCGCCGTGTAACATATTCACGCAACGGCTGGTAATGTCCCGCATCCAGAAAGCGGCGACGGGCCTGCATCATTTCCGCGCTGTCGCCCGGTTGTTTTGAACGCTTAAACTGCACCGGCAGTAAGTTCACATAGTCTTCTTTCGCACAGTCGAAACTGTGGCGGCCACAGGACCATTGCTGCGCTATGCGGCGTAACGGTTGCCGACATAGCGGGCATTGATAAGACATCAGCACGTTTCCCTGCTAAAAAGCTTTATATTGATAAAAATCAGACAACAAAAAACCCGCACCGTGGCGGGTTTTACAACGTGAACTGTAGTTAAATCGCAGTGACGTTGACTGCAGACGGACCTTTCTGACCGTCTTGAATTTCGAATTCTACGTTCTGACCTTCAGCCAGAGTTTTGAAGCCGTTGCCTTGAATTGCAGAGAAATGTACGAATACATCTTTGCTACCGTCAGCCGGAGTGATGAAACCAAAGCCTTTAGACTCGTTGAACCACTTGACCTGACCTTTAATCTTTGCCATTTCAGATATTTCCTTTAATTGTTTAAACCGCCAGAGGCGTTATACAGACAAACCAAAGTCGTTACTGCTTGAGGCACTAAGATAAGGATCGGCAGAGAAGTGGTATTCACGCTAACGCTTGTACTCAAATCTTCTTTACTGAAAATGCCATTCATATACAGAACTGTACCTCGTTTTACCCAAGTGCGTTATTGCACACTCCGCAACCGTTGGCAAGCCCTTTTTTATCAGTCATGGACATGGCGCACAGATTAACGTCTTCGACGACTTACAAATAACGCTAACTCGCTATATTGATAAGACTAAATACCGCTTTTACCCATAATATTCATCTATGTCCGGGAGGCGCGCGCCGTGGCGTATGCGCAGCGCTCAGGGCCAGCGGCAGGCATAAAAAAATCGTCGTCGGCGCGCTGAAAGCAAGACGGGAGAAGTATGGAAAAAGGGCAAAAGTGGCGGATTGACAGGTCTTAGATAAATACCCACTATCGATTCCCGTTTTTGCCCTTTGGATGGTTGACTTATAAATCAAAGCATACGCAACGTTACTTTTTTTTGAATTAATCAATACTCAACATAACAACAAGTAAAACAATCAAAAAAATAAGCAAAATAATACTAGCCAGCTTCCAACGCCTTTCTGATTTGCTGCTCATACCCACACATTCCTTCCAGAAACAAAACTTATACTAAAAGCCTATACTTATGCTTTATCGGCAGATACCGACATTTTATTAGTCCGCCGATCGGCTTGTCTGCTAATCTCGGAAAATCCCCCATAGCATAGTACGGATATCTCAGCGTTGCCGTTAGACTTACGTTGCAAGATTACGTGCAATTTATTAAATTAGATCATGACTTTTGTTATCGAAGGAGCATGATGAGTCTTTCGCTCATGTGCGCACAGTTAGTTACCCGCCGAGTCTTCCGACACGCTATTACTGCCCATCTGCCTCTTGACTTAAATGATATTGATAATTATTCTCAATTTAATCATCCATAACCAGTAAGGATAAACCCATGACCGGTTTTTTGACTCGCCTGCCCTCTTTTTTGCGTCGTATGGCGTTGCCCGGCGCCCTCCTCTTTGTGTCCGTCGCCAGCGCCAACGCCGCGGAAAAGCTTAGGGTGGTCACCACCTTTACCATCATCCAGGATATTGCGCAGAATATCGCCGGCGACGCCGCGACGGTAGAGTCGATTACCAAGCCGGGCGCGGAGATTCATGATTACCAGCCCACGCCGCTCGATATCGTTAAAGCGCAGTCGGCCCAACTGATACTGTGGAACGGCATGAATCTGGAACGCTGGTTTGAGCGTTTTTTTGACAACGTCAAAGACGTTCCGGCGGTGGTGGTGACGGAAGGAATTACGCCGCTGTCGATCCGTGAAGGCGCCTATAACGGCAACCCCAATCCGCATGCGTGGATGTCGCCTTCCAACGCATTGGTCTATATTGAAAATATCAGGGCCGGATTGGTGAAGTACGACCCGGCGAATGCGGAAACCTATAACCGCAATGCCAAAGCCTATGCGGAAAAAATCAAGGCCATCGACTCGCCATTGCGTGAACGCTTATCCCGTATCCCGGAGCAGCAACGCTGGCTGGTGACCAGCGAAGGCGCATTCAGCTATCTGGCGCAAGACTATCAATTCAAAGAGGTCTATTTATGGCCGATTAATGCTGATGAACAAGGCTCTCCTCAACAGGTGCGCCGGGTGATTGATACCGTCCGCAAGGAAAAAATCCCGGTGGTATTCAGCGAAAGCACCATCTCGGACAAACCGGCAAAACAGGTCAGTAAAGAGACCGGTGCCAAATACGGCGGCGTACTCTATGTCGACTCGCTGTCAAGCGAAAACGGCCCGGTGCCCACCTACATTGATTTGTTAAAAGTCACTGTAGAGACCATCGCCAAAGGATTTGATCAATGAGCAGTGATACAGATACAGCAACGCAGTCGCTGGAGATTAATGACGTCTCCGTGACCTACAGTAACGGCCACCAGGCGATCCGCCATGCCTCTTTCGCATTGAACGGCGGCACCATCTGCGCGCTGGTGGGCGTCAACGGCAGCGGAAAATCAACGCTATTCAAAAGCATTATGGGCCTGGTAAGGCCCACAACCGGGCAGGTATTGCTCAACAAAAAGCCCATTGTCCAGGCGCTGAAACAGAATCTGGTCGCCTACGTGCCGCAGACCGAAGATGTCGACTGGAACTTTCCGGTGCTGGTCTCCGATGTGGTGATGATGGGACGCTACGGAAAAATGAATTTTCTGCGCATTCCCTCGCAGCTGGATCGCGACATCGTTGCCGAATCATTGGAGCGCGTCGGCCTTACGGCTTTATACCAGCGTCAGATCGGCGAATTATCCGGCGGACAGAAAAAACGGGTTTTTCTCGCCCGCGCGCTGGCCCAACAGGGCAGCGTGCTGCTGTTGGATGAACCTTTTACCGGCGTCGATGTAAAAACGGAAAACGCGATTATCGATCTGCTGCGCACCTTGCGCGACGAGGGGCATCTGATCCTGGTGGCGACGCACAACCTCGGCAGCGTGCCCGAATTCTGCGATAACGTTATTTTGGTGAATCGCACCGTGCTGGCGGCGGGCCCGACGCACAGCACCTTTACCCAGAGCAATCTGGAAAAAACCTTTGGCGGCGTGTTGCGCCATATCAATCTTGGCGGGCCGAACCTGCATGACGACGACGACGAGCGCATGGTTACCGTGTTGACCGATGACGAGCGCCCGGCGGTGTTCTATGGCTCAACCAAGAACGACCCTCCCGCTCTGCGCGCCGTCCCAGGGGAGAAAGAACAGCGATGATCGAGCTTCTGCTACAGCCGTTCAGCTATAACTATATGATGAAAGCCATCTGGGTCAGCGCCATCGTGGGCGGCGTCTGCGCCTTCCTCTCGGCCTATCTGATGCTCAAGGGATGGTCGTTAATGGGCGATGCGTTGTCGCACTCGGTTGTGCCCGGGGTTGCCGGCGCCTATGCGTTGGGCCTGCCGTATGCCGGCGGCGCTTTTTTTACCGGTATGCTGGCGGCGCTGGCGATGACCCTAATCCGCCACATTACCCGCTTACGCGAAGACGCGATTATCGGTTTTATCTTTTCCACTTTTTTCGCCGTCGGTCTGCTGATTATTTCGCTCAACCCCACCTCGGTTAACGTTCAGTCCATTATCTTCGGCAATATTCTGGGTATCGCCGATGAAGACGTCCTTCAGGTCGAGATCATTATCGGCGTGACCCTGGTGATTCTTTGCCTGTTATGGAAAGACCTGCTGGCGGTGTTCTTTGATGAAAACCATGCCCGCTCCATCGGCCTTTCTCCGCTGAAGCTGAAAATTCTGTTCTTTACCCTGCTCAGCGCCTGCACCGTTGCGGCATTGCAAACCGTCGGCGCCATTTTGGTAATCGCCATGGTGATTACCCCCGGCGCGACCGCTTATCTGCTCACCGACCGATTCGGCCGTCTGGTGCTGATTTCCATCGCCCTTGGCGCGACGACCAGCGCCGTCGGCGCCTATCTGAGCTTTTTCCTTGACGGCGCCACCGGTGGGGTAATCGTTACGCTGCAGACGCTGGTATTCCTGCTGGCGTTTGTATTCGCGCCCAAGCATGGTTTACTGGCGTCGCGCCGCCTGCGCCAGAGCGACCAAACGGGGGATGCGCTATGAGCCTGATACTGAGCTGGATAACCGAGCCGCTATCCTACCCGTTTATGCAACGCGCGCTTATCGCCGCCGTGGTGACGGGCATCGTCTGCGCGGTACTGTCGTGCTACCTGGTGCTGAAGGGTTGGTCGCTGATGGGCGATGCGATTTCTCACGCCGTCCTGCCCGGTATCGTGGTGGCCTTTCTGCTGGCCATCCCGCTGGTTATCGGCGCCTTTGTTTCCGGCATTTTCTGCGCCGTCGCCACCGGGTATGTCAAAGAGCATAGCCGGGTCAAGGAAGATACGGTGATGGGGATCATTTTTTCCGGCATGTTTGCGCTGGGATTAGTGCTGTTTGCCCGTATCGATACCGATCAACACCTGAACCATATTCTGTTCGGCAACGTGCTGGGCATTACGACGCAGGAACTGACCCAGATTCTGTTGATCGCCGGCGTCACGCTGACGGTCATTCTGCTGAAACGCCGGGATTTCATGCTCTACTGTTTTGATCCCAACCACGCACGCGTGATCGGTCTGCCGGTCAAACTGCTGCATTACGGGCTGCTCTGCCTGCTGGCGTTAACGATCGTCGCGTCATTACAGGCGGTGGGGGTCATTCTGGTTATCGCCATGCTCATCGCGCCGGGCATCATCGCCTTTATGGTATGCAAGAGCTTCGACCGCATGCTGATCGTGGCGACGCTGGTTTCCGTCGTCTCCTGTATGGCCGGCACGATGATCAGCTTTTATATCGACGGCGCCACCGGTCCCTGTATCGTCATTATCCAGGCCCTGTTCTTCACCGTCGCATTGGGTTTCCACCAGCTGAAAATTCATCGTCACCCCGCCGCGCCGACGGAAACCGCTTAGCGCGGCGGCACGCTTAACCGGCGGCGTTTTTCCGCCGGTTAATCCCCCGCCACAACGGTTTTATCTGCCACAACGGCTATACTTTCCTCCTGATGCCTTTTCGCGGCATTCATCAATCATCATCACTGTGCGACAGATTCAGTTTTTATATAGTTCAATCAATTACCGTAATGGTATACACCCAATAGATTTCGAGTTGCAGGAAGGCGGCAACTGAACGAATCCCCAGGAGCTTACTCAAGTAAGTGACTGGGGTGAGCGACAAATCTGCCTGGAGCAGATTTGAACGCTGTTCACAGCGGTCCCGTAGGGGCGAGGCCCATGGAAGGGCCGAGTAACACAGCCAACGCACCTGCAACTTGAAAGATGACGGGTATACAGGGCAATATCAACGGGAGAGTGACCTAATGTGGCAAGCTATCAGCCGGCTTTTGGAAGAACATCTCGGTGCTGCCGAAATCGAGGAGCGCCGCGAATTGCCGGGTGGCGAAATGCACCCGGCCTGGTATGTTCGCTATGGCGACCATGAGGTTTTCGTAAAATGCGACGTGCGTGAAATGCTGCCCAAATTCACCGCGGAAGCCGACCAGCTTACCTTGCTGTCGCGCAGCCGTACGGTAAACGTCCCTGAGGTTTACGGCGTGGGCAGTTCCCGCGATCACAGTTTCCTGTTATTGCAGCACCTGGCGGTAAAACCGCTGGATGCCCACGGCGCCTGGTGTCTTGGCGAACAGCTGGCGCGATTGCACCAATGGAGCGATCAGCCGCAGTTTGGTCTGGACTTTGATAACGACCTCTCCACCACCGTGCAGCCGAACTGCTGGCAGCGGCGCTGGTCGGTTTTTTTTGCCGAGCAGCGTATTGGCTGGCAATTGCAGTTGGCCGCAGAGAAAGGCATGCACTTTGGCGATGTCGAGACCCTGATTGCGCGCGCGGAAGAGCGGCTGGCCGGCTATCAGCCGCAGCCGTCGTTACTGCACGGCGACCTCTGGCCGGATAATTGCGCCAACAGCGATAATGGCTGTTATCTGTTTGATCCGGCCTGCTATTGGGGTGACAGGGAGTGCGATCTGGCGATGCTGCCGCTCTACCCGGCGCTGCCGCCGCAGATTTACGACGGCTACCAAAGCGTCTGGCCGCTGGATAAGGGCTTTATCGAACGGCAACCCATCTATCAGATTTATTACCTGCTCAATCGCGCCAATCTGTTTGGCGGCAAGCATATTGTTGCGGCCCAGCAGGCGATAGAGACGCAGTTGCCGCTCTGATGGCGCATAGCCCGCCGCGCGCGGGCACAACAACAATGGGAAAGCGCCGGTATAGAATACCGGACTTAGAGCCCTAATAAGCGCAGCACCATATACCCAATGCCGGCAATAATGAGCGGCAAAATATAGAGCGGAAAGAATTGCAGGAAAATGGTGTGTCGCGGCAACACCACGCGAGATTCCAGCTTCTGCCGGGTGTTGCCTTCGTGACCTTTCACTTTTTCCAGAATCAGTTGATCTTCAATGCCTTCACGGATCGCCTTCACCTGCCGGGACATACGGGCGCCGGAAACCTGCAGCGCCAGGCCGACGAAAATCAGTATATAAATCAGCCAGAACATCAGGCTGGCGGCGGTAAAGAAACGCGAAAAATCCGGAACCGGCGAGTTGTACCAGAAAATATTCAGAAACGGGGTATTAAAACGCACCATCTCGATCATCAGATGCGAAAAATCCAGCAGCACCGCATCAATACCCTGCTTTTTCTGCGTATAGGCATAAAGATAATTAGCCAGTGAAACAATAGTGGACAGCAAAGCCGGAATAAAAATGATCCATCCCGCGATACGTTTAACCACGGCGACACGGCCGGCCTGTCGATACGTCATGAGTTCCCCTTCTGAGCGACGCAACATTGTTAATATTTCGGATAACAATAGTGTATACCTAAAAAAACCTGTTAGAAGCCTACGTTAAGTTTACCGTCAGTCAACGTTTTATCGCTCGGACTCCCTCAGCGGCGATGATTTGGCTTACAATCTACCGATGTTTTCTTCTATAACGGAGCCTATGGCATGACCTTTGATTCTTCTATCCGCGCGGCGATTTTTGACATGGATGGCTTACTGATCGATTCAGAACCCTTATGGGATATAGCCGAGCTTGAGGTCATTGCGTCTCTGGGGATTGATACCTCATTGCGACATTCCATGACCGACACGCTGGGATTGCGCATCGATATGGTGGTTGACCAGTGGTATCAGCTTGCGCCCTGGGATACCCCCAGCCGGGAGGTGGTTGTCGGCCGTATTATCGAACGCGCCACCGCCCTGGTCGCCGAGCGCCGTCCGCTCTTGCCGGGCGTCGAACAGGCTTTGCAGCTCTGTCGTCAACAACATCTCAAGATCGGCCTGGCGTCCGCCTCCCCTCTGGCCATGCAGCGGCAGGTATTGGCCATGTTCAATCTGGAGCGCTATTTCGACGTTCTGGTTTCCGCCGAAAATCTGCCTTATAGCAAACCGCACCCGGAGGTGTATCTGAATGCGGCACAAGGGTTGGGCGTCTCGCCGCTGCGCTGCGTCACCCTGGAGGATTCGATAAACGGCATGATTGCGACCAAAGCGGCGCGGATGCGTTCGATTGTGGTGCCGCAAGGGGAATTGAGTAATGATCCGCGCTGGGCGCTGGCCGATCATAAGCTCGGCTCGTTGCTACAGCTTGACGTCGCCCATATTATCTAAATAGGGCGACAGGGAGAGCGCTAATCGGCGGCGCGTCGCCCGGAAAAAAGCCGGCCGACGCCAGGGAAGCTACAGAAAATCAGCGCGTTTGGGAGAAAAGGTGTCGATCAAAATGCTGCCGTCTTCCAGGGAAACCACGCCGTGCATTTCGTTTTTTACCGCCATGTAGGCATCGCCGGTTTTCAGAATACGCTTTTCACCTTCAATCACCACCTCGAAACTGCCTGCGGCGACGTAAGCGATTTGATCGTGAATATCATGTTTGTGGGGCGTACCAACGGCGCCCTTGTCAAAATGCACGCAGACCATCATTAGCTCATCGCTCCAGGTGATGATCTTACGCTTGATGCCGCCGCCCAATTCTTCCCACGGCGTTTCGTCGTCAATAAAATACCTTCTCATCGTTTCCCCTCTCTTCTGTTGCTCCCCCGTGCGTGCATTCAAGGCGAGCATGTGCCTGCGGATAGCGACATTCTAGTAATATCAGCGCCAGATGAAACCTAGAATAAGCAAAACCATGACCGCCCTCAAGAAATAAATAAAACAATATTTCATATTTATTGAATTCACATCCCAATCAAACTATCATCCATCATAACAAGAAAGAACCGGGCAAACCAAGGTTCAGGTGACGTTGTCACTGCCACGCGCCGCATCTGTTCCGCCCGGCGCTTTCCCCAGGGTTTTACGCGGATTGATATCCGTATCTGAAGAGAGGCGAAGCAATGCAAGTACGTCAAGGCATTCACAGCGTTCACGCCAGCCAACTGGACACCGCCGGTCTGCGCCGCCAGTTTCTGATAGAACGGATTTTTTCCGCCGATGCCTACACCATGACCTATAGCCATATCGACCGCATCATCGTCGGCGGCATTATGCCCGTCGAGGCCGCCGTGACCATCGGCGGCGAAGTCGGCAAACAGCTGGGCGTCGGCTATTTCCTCGAGCGGCGCGAGTTAGGGGTTATCAACATTGGCGGCGCGGGCGCGATCGCGGTTGACGGGACGCGTTATGAGATAGGCAACGAGGAAGCGCTGTACGTCGGCATGGGCGCAAAAGACGTGCGCTTCATCAGCAGCGACGCGAAAAAACCGGCAAAGTTCTACTACAACAGCGCGCCGGCGCACACCGCCTATCCGACCCGTAAAATCACCCGGGCGGAGGCGTCGCCGCAGACTCTGGGAGAAGATGCCAGCGGCAACCGCCGCACCATTAATAAATATATCGTTCCCGACGTATTGCCCACCTGTCAGCTCACTATGGGCCTGACCAAACTGGCCGAAGGCAGCCTGTGGAATACCATGCCTTGCCATACGCATGAACGCCGGATGGAAGTCTATTTCTATTTTGATATGGATGACGAAACCGCCGTTTTTCACCTGATGGGGCAACCGCAGGAAACCCGTCATATTGTAGTTCACAACGAGCAGGCGGTGATCTCACCGAGCTGGTCGATCCATTCCGGTGTGGGCACCAGACGCTACACCTTTATCTGGGGCATGGTTGGCGAGAATCAGGTTTTCGGTGACATGGATCACGTCGAGGTCAGCGAGCTACGTTAACCGCTGGCGACCGGAATAACCGGGAATTCCCTACAGTAACAGCTAACGACTAAGTATTGTCGCTTATGGAGAGATTATGGCTATGATTTTAAATTCCTTCGATTTACAGGGTAAAGTGGCGCTTATCACCGGTTGTGATACGGGGCTGGGTCAAGGTATGGCTATCGGACTGGCGCAGGCCGGTTGCGATATCGTCGGCGTCAATATTGTCGAACCCAAAGACACCATCGAGAAAGTCACCGCGCTGGGACGCCGTTTCCTCAGCCTGACGGCGGATGTGAGCAAAATTGCCGGCCACGCCGAACTGGTGGAAAAAGCCGTTGCCGAGTTTGGCAAAGTTGACATTCTGATCAACAACGCCGGCATTATCCGCCGCGAGGATGCCATCGAGTTCAGTGAAAAAAACTGGGACGACGTGATGAACCTGAACATCAAGAGCGTATTCTTTATGTCGCAGACGGTTGCCCGCCAGTTTATCAAGCAGGGCAACGGCGGCAAGATCATCAATATCGCGTCGATGCTCTCTTTTCAGGGCGGTATCCGCGTACCTTCCTACACCGCCTCGAAAAGCGCGGTAATGGGCGTCACCCGTCTGCTAGCCAATGAGTGGGCCAAACACCATATCAACGTCAACGCCATCGCCCCCGGATATATGGCCACCAACAATACCCAGCAACTGCGCGCGGATGAAGAACGCAGCAAAGAAATCCTGGAGCGCATCCCGGCGGGTCGCTGGGGCCTGCCGCAGGATGTTATGGGCCCGGCGGTATTTCTGGCGTCCGGCGCTTCTGATTATATCAACGGCTATACCATCGCCGTTGACGGCGGATGGCTCGCTCGATAATACCTCTTTTCGCGCCTGCCATTATTTTCGACCCGCTGATAAAAGGCACAATTCACATTGTGCTTTTTATTTGTTTTTCAAAAAGTTATTTTTATATTTACGCCATTCCCCACGCTAAAAACCCCGCTTTAAAAAAAATCAAAACAACGTTCCGACTTTGATCACACTTTCGCTATCGGGTACATGACGGCAAGGCGAATAGCGCCATATAATCAATCGAAACAGCGTTTCTATTTATAAGGAACTGTTAAATCAGTTCCATAAGAAGGTACTCGATGAGTATTTTTGCCCGTCTGTACACCAGCAGAGAAAACAGGCTTGACGAGTGGATTGCCGCACTGGACAAGCATATTGATACCGTAACAAAGCGGGCCAGCAGCCGCAGCAATCCAACGCCGCTGCTGGCCGACGGATTTGACGTGCTTAATCATGATCCCGTCGTTTGGCAATTTCCCGACGGGCATAGCGCGCCGATTTCCAATTTCGCCAGCCAGCAAAACTGGTTGAGAACGCTTTGTGCGATGAGCGTCATCACCGGGGAAAACAGCTATCAGCAGCAGGCCGCCGCGCAGACGGCGTACTTTTTGACACATTTCGTCGATGACCATAGCGGCCTGCTTTTCTGGGGCGGGCATCGTTTTATCAATCTGGATACGCTGCAAAGCGAAGGGCCGGAATCAAAAGCCCAGGTCCATGAACTCAAACACCACCTGCCCTATTACGCGCTGCTGCATCGCATTGATGACGTAAAGACGCTGAATTTCCTACAGGGCTTTTGGAGCGCGCACGTCGAGGACTGGAACTCGCTGGACCTCGGGCGCCACGGCGATTATGCCAAACCGCGCGACCCCGACGTTTTCCAGCATCCCCGTCACGACGTGGTTAACCCCGAGCGTTGGCCGCTTCTGCCGCTGACGAAAGGGCTGACCTTTGTTAACGCCGGCACCGATCTTATCTATGCCGCCTTCAAGTATGCGGAATATACCGGCGATCGGCAGGCGGCGAAATGGGGCAAGCATCTGTACCGTCAATACGTGCTGGCAAGAAACCCGGAGACCGGGATGCCGGTTTATCAATTCAGCTCACCGCTGCAGCGCCGGCCTGTGCCCGCCGACGATAACCAAACCCAGTCCTGGTTCGGCGACCGCGCCCAGCGCCAGTTCGGCGCCGAATTCGGCGAGATAGCCCGCGAGGCCAACGTGCTTTTCCGGGATATGCGCCCGCTGTTGATTGATAACCCGCTGGCCATGCTGGATATCCTGCGCGTTCAACCCGACGACGAAATGCTCGGCTGGGTGATTTCCGGGCTGAAAAATTATTACCAATACGCCTATGACCTGAGCAGCAATACGCTGCGCCCGATGTGGAATAACGGCCAGGATATGACCGGTTATCGTTTTAAGCGCGACGGCTATTACGGAAAAGCCGGCACGGAATTAAAACGCTTTGCTCTGGAGGGAGATTATTTATTGCCGCTGGTGCGGGCCTATTGCCTGAGCGCCGATGAGGATCTGTATGCGTTGATTAACGTTATTCTCAGCCGTCTGACTAAGGATAACGCGCGCCATATCGCCAGCCCGGCTTTACTGTGCGCCATGGTCGAATTGGCCGAACACCGCCAGTCGGAAAAATGGGCGCAATACGCCTGGCAATTGGCTGAAACCCTATTTGAAAAACATTTTCATCGCGGATTATTCGTGCGTTCGGCGCGGCATCGCTACCTGCGACTGGATGACCCGGCCCCGCTGGCTTTATCCGCCTTCATCGCCGCCTGCCGCAACAGGCTAAACGAGATTCCGCCGTTTTTAACCCAGGGGGGATATGTGCACGGTGACTTTCGCGTTAACGGGGAAAATAAAATTATCTATGACGTGGAGTTTATTTATCCAGAGTTATTAAAGGTTTGATTTTATGTTTGTTAATAATGATTTCCAATTACTAATAGGTAAGCATGATGAATGAAAACAGAATGCTGGGGTTAGCCTATATCTCCCCCTATATTATAGGGCTGATAGTTTTTACCGCTTTTCCCTTTATTTCGTCATTTATACTCAGTTTTACCGAGTATGACTTGATGAACCCTCCCGAATTCACCGGGATGGAAAATTATCATCGGATGTTGCTGGAAGACGATCTTTTCTGGAAATCCATGTTGGTTACCTTTGCCTACGTCTTTCTGACCATACCGTTGAAATTAATATTCGCCTTGCTGATTGCCTTTGTGCTCAATTTTAAATTGCGCGGGATCGGTTTCTTTCGTACCGCTTACTATGTGCCTTCCATTTTAGGCAGCAGCGTGGCCATCGCCATACTGTGGCGGGCGCTTTTCGCCATTGACGGCCTGCTGAACAGCTTTCTCGCCGTGTTCGGTTTTGACGCCATCAACTGGCTAGGCGAACCCTCTCTGGCATTGATGTCGGTCACCCTGCTGCGCGTCTGGCAGTTTGGCTCCGCCATGGTTATCTTCCTGGCCGCCTTGCAGAACGTTCCGCAATCGCAGTATGAAGCCGCCATGATTGACGGCGCCTCCAAATGGCAAATGTTTATGAAAGTGACCGTGCCATTAATTACGCCGGTTATTTTCTTTAACTTTATTATGCAGACCACTCAGGCATTCCAGGAATTTACCGCGCCTTACGTCATCACCGGCGGCGGTCCGACCCACTATACCTACCTGTTCTCGCTCTATATCTACGATACGGCATTCAAGTATTTCGATATGGGCTACGGCGCGGCGTTGGCGTGGGTGCTGTTCCTGGTCGTGGCGGTATTTGCGTCGGTTGCCTTCAAATCGTCCAAATACTGGGTGTTCTACTCCGCCGATAAAGGAGGAAAAAATGGCTGACATGCATTCAAATATCAACGCGACGCGAGAAAGCGCGGCATTGGAAATTCGCCGTACGCTGCGCAAAGAGAAAATCAACGCCGCCGTTCGTTACGTTATTCTGTTGGTTGTCGGCCTGCTGATGCTGTATCCGCTGGTGTGGATGTTCTCGGCGTCCTTTAAGCCGAATCATGAGATCTTCACCACCCTCGGATTATGGCCGGCGCACCCGACCTCGGACGGCTTCGTCAACGGCTGGAAAACCGGCACGGAATACAACTTCGGCCACTACATGATCAACACCTTCAAGTATGTGATCCCGAAAGTGATTCTGACCATTATCTCTTCCACCATCGTCGCTTACGGCTTTGCCCGTTTCGAAATCCCGTGGAAGAACTTCTGGTTCGCCACGCTTATCGCCACCATGCTGCTGCCCAGCACCGTACTGCTGATCCCGCAGTACATCATGTTCCGCGAGATGGGCATGCTGAACAGCTATCTGCCTCTCTATCTGCCATTGGCGTTCGCCACCCAGGGCTTCTTTGTCTTTATGCTGATCCAGTTCCTGCGCGGCGTACCGCGCGATATGGAGGAAGCGGCGCAGATCGACGGCTGCAACTCCTTCCAGGTGCTGTGGTATGTGGTGGTGCCGATTCTGAAACCGGCGATCATCTCCGTCGCCCTGTTCCAGTTTATGTGGTCGATGAACGACTTTATCGGTCCGCTGATCTACGTCTACAGCGTGGATAAATATCCGATCGCGCTGGCGTTGAAAATGTCCATCGACGTGACAGAAGGCGCACCATGGAACGAAATCCTGGCCATGTCCAGCATTTCGATTCTGCCATCCATCATTATTTTCTTCCTGGCGCAGCGTTACTTCGTTCAAGGCGTGACCAGCAGCGGAATCAAAGGTTAATAGAGGATCTATCATGGCTGAAGTCATTTTCAACAAGCTGGAAAAAGTATATTCCAACGGTTTTAAAGCGGTACACGGCATCGACCTGACCATTAACGATGGCGAATTTATGGTGATCGTCGGCCCTTCGGGCTGCGCCAAATCCACCACGCTGCGCATGCTGGCCGGTCTGGAAACCATCAGCGGCGGCGAGGTGCGCATCGGCGAACGGGTGGTGAATAATCTGGCGCCGAAAGAGCGCGGGATCGCCATGGTGTTCCAGAACTATGCGCTCTACCCGCATATGACGGTAAAGGAGAACCTGGCATTCGGCCTGAAGCTCAGCAAAATGCCGAAAGCGCAGATTGAAGAACAAGTGGCCGAAGCCGCCAAAACCCTGGAGCTGGAGGAGCTGATGGACCGCCTGCCGCGCCAGCTCTCCGGCGGTCAGGCGCAGCGCGTCGCGGTGGGCCGCGCCATCGTTAAAAAGCCGGACGTGTTCCTGTTTGACGAACCCTTATCCAACCTGGACGCCAAGCTGCGCTCCTCCATGCGTATCCGTATTTCCGACCTGCATAAACAGCTGAAGAAAAGCGGTAAAGCCGCGACCACCGTGTATGTCACCCACGACCAGACGGAGGCCATGACCATGGGCGACCGTATCTGCGTGATGAAGCTGGGTCATATCATGCAGGTGGATACGCCGGATAACCTGTACCACTTCCCTGTCAACATGTTTGTCGCCGGCTTTATCGGCTCGCCGGAAATGAATATCAAACCCAGCAAACTGGTGGAAAAAGACGGCCAGATTGGTTTGACCGTCGGGCACTACACGCTGGTTCTGAACAGCGAGCAGCAGGATAAAGTGCGAGCTTACTCCGGCCAGGATGTTTTCTTCGGCATCCGTCCGGAATACGTCACCGTTTCAGAGACTCCGTTTACGGCCAACCACTCGCAGGGCGAGCTGGTGCGCGTGGAAAACATGGGTCATGAATTCTTTATGTACATAAAAGTCGATGGCTTTGAATTAACCAGCCGCGTCCCGTCCGATGAAGCGCGGCAGATTATAAAAAACGGCCTGCATCGCCAGATATTCTTCCAGTTCGATATGGAAAGATGCCATATCTTTGATGCAAAAACAGAAAAAAATATCTCTCTTTAACAGGAGTAGCACCCGATGAAAAAAGCGATCCTACACACGCTGATAGCCTCATCCCTGGCCTTACTTGCGGCGCCGTCTTTTGCCGCCGACCAGGTTGAACTGAGAATGTCCTGGTGGGGCGGCAACAGCCGCCACCAGCAAACGCTCAAGGCAATCGAAAGCTTCCATCAGCAACACCCCAATATTACGGTGAAAGCGGAGTACACCGGTTGGGATGGGCACCTGTCCCGCCTGACCACCCAGATCGCCGGTAAAACCGAGCCGGACGTGATGCAGACCAACTGGAACTGGTTGCCGATTTTCTCGAAAAACGGCGATGGGTTCTACGATCTGAACCTGGTCAAAGATTCATTGGACCTGACCCAGTTCGACGCCAAGGAACTGCAAGGCACCACCGTTAACGGTAAGCTGAACGGCATTCCCATTTCCGTTACCGCCCGCGTTTTCTATTTCAACAATGAAAGCTGGAAAAAGGCCGGACTGGAATATCCCAAAACCTGGGATGAGCTGTTGAACGCCGGCAAGGTATTCAAAGAAAAACTGGGCGACCAGTACTACCCGGTGGTCCTGGAACATCAGGATTCACTGGCGCTGTTAAGTTCTTACATGATCCAGAAGTACAATATTCCCGCTATCGACGAAAAAGCGCAGAAATTCTCCTATAGCGATGCGCAGTGGGTAGAACTCTTCAGCCTGTACAAGAAACTGGTTGATAGCCACGTTATGCCTTCGGCAAAGCACTATGCCTCTTTCGGCAAGAGCAATATGTATGAAATGAAGCCGTGGATTACCGGCGAGTGGAGCGGCACCTATATGTGGAACTCCACCATCACCAAATACTCCGACAACCTGCAGCCGCCGGCCAAACTGGAGTTGGGCCCTTATCCCATGCTGCCGGAAGCCAAAGACGCCGGCCTGTTCTTTAAACCGGCGCAAATGTTCTCTATCGGTAAATCAACCAAGCATCCTAAAGAATCCGCCCTGCTGATCAACTTTCTGCTGAATAGTAAGGAAGGCGTTCAGGCACTGGGATTAGAGCGCGGCGTACCCTTAAGCAAGGCCGCCGTGGCGCAACTGACCGCCGATGGGGTAATTAAAGAGGACTCCCCCTCCGTTGCCGGGTTAAATCAGGCATTAAATTTACCGCACGCGCTGAAAACGTCACCCTACTTTGACGACCCGCAGATCGTCTCCCTGTTTGGCGACGCCATTCAGTATATCGACTACGGTCAAAAATCCGTTGAAGAAACGGCAAAATATTTCCAGCGCCAGTCTGAACGCATTTTAAAACGCGCAATGAGATAACGGAAAGCGGTTACTTTAATCATATTCACCCTGCCGTCAAAGCGGCAGGGATTTTTCAATTAAATTAAAACAAGAAAATTACCCGATCCGATCCCCTTCACATTTTGAAATTCATTTTTACTTTTTGTTACTCAAGCCGATCGCGATCACAAAACGGATAGTAATAATAAATAAAATAGAACTTGTTCCAAAAAGCGTAATGCGTCTTTTGAATTAATCCCCATCATAACTTCTGGGAAATATAAAAAATGAAATTAAAATTATTAGCTTTGGCGGTAACATCGTTAGTCAGTATTAATGCAATGGCCGTAACCATCGATTACCGCCATGAATTCCAGGATAGAGCAGGTAATACACATAAAGATCGTTTATTGATGTCTCATCGTTTTGCAAGTGGTTTTGGTTTATCCGTGGAAGCCAAATGGGCTGGAGCAGACGATAAAGATAAACCATATCATGAGACTGTCAGCAATGGTACGGAAGTGGTTGCCAGCTACGTATATAACTTCAACAAAACGTTTTCCCTGGAACCCGGATTCTCTTTAGATTCAAACTCTTCATCTAACAACTACCGCCCGTATCTGCGCGGTAAAGTCAATATCACTGACGATCTGTCTGCCACTCTGCGCTATCGTCCTTATTACAAACGCCATAGCGGCAACATCGGTACACAAAAAAACACCTCCGAGAATGGTTATAATCTGACTGCGGTTGTGAGCTACAAATTCCTGAAGGGATTCCAGGTTGATTACGAATTGGATTATAAGAAAGTTAATACTGAATATTTCACCCCGGTATCGGATAACGAAGATTACGATATCGCACATGATGTAAAACTCTCTTATAGACTGGACAAAAACTGGAGGCCCTATATGGCTGTCGCTAACGTATCCGGTAGTAAATTTACTGACGAGCGCCAGACCCGTTACCGCGTAGGCGTGCAGTATAATTTCTGATCGCGGCCCGGTTATTTACATAAATCCTGATATTAGAATAGTAAAAGGGATGTTAAATTTATCGTATCGAATTGAAGTAAATTCGTTTAATTATTAACATCCCTTTATTATGAAGTGTGTTATTAGTTGAGTAAGTTAGCGTTTTAGCCGTATCAATTCCCGTGTCTGAATTACCCTCTTGGTCTATAAATATTATTGCTTTATTTTTTAGTTTCAGGGCACTCATTTTTCTGTGTAATCTGTGTAATGAGTGCCCTACTTTTAAATCGCTATTCCCTCTTGCGGTGAACTCCCCCTGGGAGAGGCCCTGATTTACCCAACCTTCCACCCTGCACCGCTCCGCGGCGTCTGGCCGATAACGGCCGAACCTTCACATCCATATAACAAACTTATGAAAGAACTGTTATCCTTTCGCTGTTTGTTTTTATTTTTTGAAAAAATTACGCATATAACTGATAGGGAGAAGTGGAGATGAATTTTCCGCTGCTGTTGAATATTGCGGCATTCGCCGCGCTATTGTTGCTGCTGGGATACGCCAGCAGCAACAAGTCATGGAGCCTGGCGAAAAAGGTATTACTGGGTTTGGTCATCGGGGTTTTGTTCGGTCTGGCATTACATCTGATTTATGGCGGCGATAACCCGGTCATCAGGCAGTCGGTGGCCTGGTTTAATATTGTCGGCAACGGCTACGTGCAACTGCTACAGATGATTGTTATGCCGCTGGTATTTGTCTCCATTCTCAGCTCGGTGGCGAAGCTGCACAATGCCTCTTCGTTAGGCAAAATCAGCGTCCTGACGCTCGGCACCCTGCTGTTTACCACGCTGATTGCCGCTTTGGTCGGGGTTTTCGTCACCAACCTGTTCGGGCTGACCGCCACGGGATTGGTTCAGGGCGCGCAGGAAAGCGCCCGCCTGTCGGCTATCGAAACCAACTACGCGGGCAAGGTGGCCGATCTGAGCATCCCGCAGATCATCCTGTCGTTTATTCCCAAAAATCCGTTTGCCGAGCTGACGGGAGCCAATCCCACGTCAATTATCAGCGTGGTTATTTTTGCCGTCTTTCTCGGCGTCTCCGCCCTGCAACTGACGAAAGACGACGCGGTGAAAGGCGAGCGGATCCTGACCGCCATCGATACGCTGCAGGCCTGGGTGATGAAACTGGTTCGTCTGGTGATGAAACTGACCCCCTATGGCGTGCTGGCGCTAATGACCAAAATGGTCGCCAGCTCCAATCTGCAGGATATCCTCAAGCTGGGCAGCTTCGTGGCGGCCTCCTATCTCGGCCTGGCCATTATGTTCGGCGTACACGCGCTGCTGCTGTCGCTGACCGGCATCAATCCGGCGCGCTTTTTTCGTAAGATATGGCCGGTGCTGACTTTCGCCTTCACCAGCCGCTCCAGCGCAGCGACCATTCCCCTCAGTATCGAGGCGCAAACCCGCCGTATCGGCGTGCCGCAATCCATCGCCAGCTTTGCCGCCTCGTTCGGCACCACCATCGGCCAGAATGGCTGCGCCGGGCTTTATCCCGCCATGCTGGCGGTGATGGTGGCGCCGACCGTCGGCATTAACCCGCTCGATCCGCTGTGGATCCTCACCCTGGCCGGCATCGTTACCATCAGTTCGGCGGGCGTGGCCGGCGTAGGCGGCGGCGCAACCTTTGCCGCGCTGATCGTGCTGCCGGCAATGGGGCTGCCCGTCACGTTGGTGGCGTTGCTGATTTCCATTGAACCATTGATAGATATGGGGCGCACGGCGTTAAACGTCAGCGGTTCCATGACCGCGGGCACGGTGACCAGCCAGTTATTGAAACAAACGGATAAAACGGTGTTTGACGCTAAGGAAGAGGCGGAGTTGGCGCATCGCTAGCATTACGCATTAAAACGACAACCTGTCGGTAGCGCGCGTCGCCGACAGGTTAATCCTCGGTTACGGCTAGTTTAACGCGCTGTTCAGCAGAATAGCCGTGATGATGCCCGTCGCCGCGGCGATCAACACGTAATTGCCGTTAATATAGGCCCAGTGCTGACCGGCCGGCGGCTCACGCAACCCGCGGGCATGCCAGTCATTTACCCGATAATCATCCCCGCGAAAACGTTTGGGAGCCGGGTGGCCTCTCCTGAAGTTATTCCCCTTCCACGCAAAATGATCGCGTTCACGAAAATTGCCGGCATTGCGATGCTCGCGGGAAGTCTGTTTTTCCGCTCTTTTCCCGTTGCCGCTATGCTGATTGGCGTTAGGCAGCATTCTTTGCTTACCGTCGGCGCCCTGCGCATTTCCGCGCTCCCCGCTATGTTGATTATTGCGTTGTTGCAACTTCTGCTCTTGCGGGCCGTTCGTCCTTTCAGCAAAAGTAAGGGGTGAAAAAGAGCTTGTCGCCAGGAGTAACGACATCGTCAGCGCCAGTGTTTTTTTCGTCATTGTATTTTCCTCGACATATTTACAGTCTGGTAAACCGGTTGATAGCAATATCGGATACAATGGCGCCGGACGAAAGGTGGAAATATCTTAAAACCCTATTTCTGACAATAGTTTACCAAATCCAGGCAGATTCTTAACACTCCCCCGTATAGCGCTTAAAGGGACGAGGACGTTGTACGGCGTTTGGCGGGATATTCACAGATGAAACGGGAAGACGCGGTTCCCCGCGGAGAACGCGTCTTCCCGTCTGTCTTCAGATATGAAAATGTGGATATTGCAGAGGGTTACGCTGGCCCGTAGGCGACGTTATGATACTCGTTATCACTACCGCTGCGGGTTGGTGTCATAAGCCTGGCAGCTTTGGAAGCCTTTGTTGCGCACCGTGCCGGTTTCGTCATAGCTGACAAAATAGTTCTGCGCCGTGCCATCACGATTCTTCAGCAGATAATCGCTACAGGTACCTGTCGCATTCACCAGCCTTCTTTCCACGCCAATCGAACCTGCAATCTGACGAACCTGTTGCTTCGTCATTCCCACCTTGACGTCTTTCACTACCGGCTCATTCACATAACTCTCGGCTTTGTTATAAGTCGAACACCCGGAGAGAAAAACTGCTCCTGCAGCCGCAATACACAATAATAGTCGATTATTTTTCATTACATTACCTCGTAGGAATGGGTATTGATAAGGGTAGACGGCAAACCCTGTTTTTTCAAATTATAGCCATACTTATGCGCATACTGGCTAAACTGAGGCGTTACTTCACCCATAGGTAAAACTGCTGGCAGCGCGCTTATTCTTTTTCTTCACGCTGATTAGCTTTACACTCTGATGATTAAGACAATTTTGGGCGGCATCAACAAGTTCAGCAAAGGGGGGATTATGTCATTACAACAAGAGATTATCAGTGCGCTGGGCGTGAAAAGCAGTATCGATCCAACGCAGGAAATCCGCGTCAGCGTTGATTTTTTAAAAGATTATCTGACGGCGCATCCGTTTGTGAAGTCGTTGACTCTGGGGATCAGCGGAGGTCAGGACTCAACGCTGACCGGTAAACTGTGCCAGATTGCCATCACCGAACTGCGTAATGAAACCGGCAGGCAGGATTATCAGTTTATCGCGGTGCGTTTGCCCTACGGCGTTCAGGCCGATGAGGCCGACTGCCAGGACGCCATCGCCTTTATCAAGCCGGATAAGGTGCTGACCGTCAATATCAAACCGGCGGTGCAGGCCAGCGAAGCCACGCTGAAAGCGATTGGCATCGAGCTTTCCGACTTTGTCAAAGGCAATGAAAAAGCCCGCGAGCGCATGAAAGCCCAGTACAGCATCGCCGGGATGAACGCCGGCCTGGTGGTGGGAACCGATCATGCCGCAGAAGCGGTGACCGGATTTTTCACCAAATATGGCGACGGCGGTACGGATATCAACCCGATATTCCGCCTGAATAAACGCCAGGGGAAAGCGCTGCTGCGCGAATTGGGCTGTCCGTCGAACCTTTACACCAAAGCGCCCACCGCCGATCTGGAGGACGACCGCCCTGCGCTGCCGGATGAAGTGGCGTTAGGCGTGACCTATGAAAAAATTGACGACTACCTGGAAGGTAAAACGATTGACGCCAAAGAGGCCGCGATTATAGAAAACTGGTATCGCAAAACCGAGCATAAGCGCCGGCCGCCGGTTACCGTTTTCGACGACTTCTGGCGTTAATCGGCTTTCATTTACACTGGCGGATGCCGGCCCCGGCATCCGTTGACGCTGTTTTTGCCGGTGGATACTCCGGTATTAACAATGCCTGCACAGGCAACGGGCTCTGAGATCCCCCTTGGAGCAATAACCTGTTATAGTGGAATTCACATTTATTTAACTCAAAAAAACCACGGCATGTTACGGCGTTTCTTCTCTTACTACGCCCCTTACAAGGGGTTGTTCGTGCTCGATTTTGGCTGCGCGATTATCGCCGGTTTACTCGAGCTCGGTTTCCCGATGGCGATCAAGGCGTTCATCGACAAGCTGCTGCCGGAGCAGGACTGGACGTTGATTCTGCTGGCCTCGGTGGCGTTATTGGTCGTGTATTTACTGAATACCGGACTGATGGCCATTGTGAACTACTGGGGACATGCGCTGGGGGTCGGCATCGAAACCGATATGCGCCGTCAGGCGTTTGAGCATCTGCAAAAGCTGCCTTTCCGCTATTACGACAATATGAAAACCGGTCATATTATCACCCACGTCACCAAGGATCTGGAAGAGGTGGGGGAAATCGCCCATCACGGCCCGGAAGACCTGTTTATCGCCATTATGACCTTTATCGGCGCGTTTATTCTGATGGCGACCGTGCATCAGCCGTTGGCGATGATCACTATCGTTATCGTGCCCTTTATGACCTATCTGGTCAGCCGCTATGGCGCGCGCATGACCGATACCTGGCGTCAGCTATTTGGTCAGGTCGGCAATTTCAACGCCCGTATTGAAGAGAGCGTGGGCGGCATTCGGGTGGTCAAAGCGTTCGCCAATGAGGCGCATGAGAAAAAGCTGTTCTCTCATGACAACGAAAGCTATCGCCGCACCAAACTTCAGGCCTATCGCATTATGACCGCCAGTTTGACGCTCAGCTACCTGAGCACCAGGCTGATTCAGCTGATCGTCATGCTGGCGGGCATCTGGTACGTTATCGCCGGCGAACTTACCTACGGCGGCTTTATCGGCTTCCTGTTGCTGATCGAGGTATTCTTCCGCCCCGTGGCTAAAATTACCGCGGTGCTGGAGAGCTATCCGAAAGGGATTGCCGGTTTCAAGCGCTTTACCCAGCTGATTGACACGGTGCCGGAAATTGCGGACTCCCCCAATGCGCGCGATGCAGGGGTGCTTAAAGGCGATATCCGCTTCAGTCAGGCTTGTTTTGGCTATTCGCCCGACCGCCCCATCATCCATAACGTTAATCTGTCGATTCGCGCCGGCGAAACGGTCGCCTTTGTCGGGCCTTCCGGCGCGGGAAAAACCACGCTCTGTTCCCTGCTGCCCCGCTTTTATGATTTAACCGGCGGCAGTATCACCATCGACGGCATCGATATCCGCGACATGACGCAGGCTTCGCTGCGCAGCCAGATTGGCATCGTGCAACAGGATGTCTTCCTGTTCGGCGGAACCATTCGTGAAAATATCGCCTATGGAAAACTGGGCGCCGGCGATAAAGAGATCATGCAGGCGGCGCGGCGCGCCAGGCTGGACGAGCTGATTGAGAATCTGCCGGACGGCCTGGATACCATCGTGGGCGAACGCGGCGTTAAATTGTCCGGCGGCCAGAAACAGCGTTTATCCATTGCGCGGATTTTCCTGAAAAATCCGCCGATTCTGATCCTGGATGAGGCGACCTCCGCGCTGGATACCGCCACCGAACAGGCCATTCAACAGTCGCTCAGCGAGCTTTCGGCGGGACGAACCACGCTGGTTATCGCCCATCGTCTGGCAACCATTCAACATGCCGAGCGCATTGTGGTGGTTGATAACGGCGGGATCATCGAGCAAGGCAGTCATCGGGCGTTAATCGAACGCAGCGGGATTTACGCCAGTTTGCATCAGGCGCAGTTCGGCCGCGCCTGATCCTTTTTGCGTGCGGGAGACGTCCGTCCCACGCATTTTTATTCTTTTCCAGGGGGGTGATGCGGAATGGTGTAAACTTGTATAAATTGCATTTAAAATATAGCTATTATCACCCGTTCAGAAAATAACGCACATGGCGAGAAAACCCCCAGGCAAACACCGGCGGCGTGAGATCCGTACCGTCGGGCTGATGATCGACCTGTACCAAAAGCACCATCCCGCGGCCGACGGCGACGATAAATACCGGCGGCTGTTCGATTACGCCGTCAATCGCCTGGAACGCTGCTATTTCGGCGAAGAGAAACCGGCGTGCAAGCACTGCCCCATTCACTGCTACCAACCAGCCAGGCGAGAAGAGATCAAAGCGATTATGCGCTGGTCGGGGCCGCGTATGCTGCTTCGCCACCCTATTCTGGCCATCCGCCATTTGATTGACAACCATCGCCCGGTGCCGGATTACCCGGCGCCGAAAACCGACGCAAGGAAATAGATTGCTCCCGCGGCATTAAAGCCGGTAGCATTTATTACCATCGGCTCCCCCAGACTTAATCGGATATTCGCAATGCACGTACTTTGCTCGGTAACAACAGAACAATTCACGACGCTGACCGATATATGGGAAGCATCTGTCCGCCAGACGCATTCATTCCTTACTGAACAGGATATTTTACTTTTGCGCCCCCGCATTTTGCATGACTACCTGCCGTCACTGGAAAGTAGCTATTGGTAATAGCGACTCCAAAGCCATCCGCTCTGTGGATATCCCCCGTCATTCTCGCGCAGGCGAGAATCTGCTTTTCCCCAACAACGCGGTGTCGCCTGAGATGCCCGCCTACGCGGGCATGACGCGAGAGCGTCTGCCGGAAGAATGTGACGTGACGACGGATGTTCAACACAATAGCTGCGTAGACAGAAGTCTGCGGCAACATCGAACCGCTATGCGGAAGAGAATCCCACCGACTGCCGCGGGGATGATCGGTGGTGGTATTCGGAGATGACTATTTCGGTGTGGGTTTGTCAGTAATCTGAAAAAAGGCCGCTTGCGCGGCCTTTTTGGTTATCACTTTTACTCTTTGGGAGAGGCGTTCTCTACCCTGCTTTTTAGCTTTTGCCCCGGACGGAACGTGACCACACGGCGCGCCGTAATCGGAATATCTTCGCCAGTTTTTGGGTTACGTCCCGGTCGTTGGTTTTTGTCTCGCAAATCAAAATTGCCGAATCCTGACAATTTGACCTGCTCGCCATTCTCCAAAGCGCGACGAACTTCTTCAAAAAACAGCTCGACTAGCTCTTTGGCATCCCGTTTGCTCAGCCCAAGCTTCTCAAACAGGTATTCTGACATTTCAGCTTTAGTAAGCGCCATAGGTTCAATCCCTCAAGGATGCTTGGAATCGCTGTTTTAATGCTGCTACACACTGCGCAACGGTAGCGGCAATTTCCTCTTCTGCCAGTGTACGAGAGTTATCTTGCAAGATTAGACTGATAGCCAGGCTCTTATACCCTTCCGCTACGCCCTTCCCTCGGTACACGTCGAATAAGTTTACGCCAACTAACTGATTTGCGCCAACTTTCTTACACTCGGCTAAAATATCGCCAGCGGGAACGTTTTCAGCCACTACCACAGCGATATCACGACGGTTTGCAGGGAAACGAGAAATGTTGCTCGCATCAGGCAGCACGCGGTCTGCGACCTTGTTCCACAACAGTTCGAAGATCACGGTACGCCCGTTAAGATCCAGCTTACGTTCCAATTCCGGATGGATAACTCCAATAAATCCAATGCGTTCCCCGCACAGATAAATAGCAGCACTTTGCCCCGGATGCAATGCCGGATTACTTTCCGCGCGGAATTCAATCTCGGACAATTTTCCCGTCAGCGCCAGTATCGATTCCAAATCGCCTTTCAAATCATAGAAGTCAACCGTCTGGCGCGCCAGATCCCAATGCTCTTCATAGCGGCCGCCGGTAATCACCCCCGCCAGCATCACATCCTGACGAATACCCAGCGGAGCGCGGTTGTCGGGCACGAAGCGCAGTCCGCTTTCAAACAGGCGCAGGCGGTTTTGCTGACGGTTCTGGTTGTACACCACCGCGCCCAGCAGGCCGCTCCACAGCGACAGGCGCATCGCCGACATTTCGGCGGAGATCGGGCTGGGCAGAATCAGCGCCTCTTCGCCGGGGTGGATTAACGCCTGAATTTTAGGATCAACAAAACTGTAAGTAATTGCTTCCTGATAGCCATGATCGACCAATAACGTCTTGACCCGCTTGAGAGAAAGGTTCGCTTCACGATGCGAGGTCATCTTCAGCGGCGCCTGAGTGGCGATATTGGGAATGTTGTCGTAGCCGTAAAGGCGGGCGACTTCTTCCACCAAATCCTCTTCAATTTCCATATCGAAGCGCCAGCTTGGCGCCACGGCCTGCCATCCGGCGTCGATCTTCGTCACCATGCAGCCAAGACGCTGCAAAATATCCGTCACCTGCTCGTCGGCAATAACGTGACCAATCAGACGATCCAGTTTTTCGCGGCGCAGCGTAATGGTGGCGCGCAGCGGCAAATCCGCTTCGCTGGTCACCGCCGCCACCGGGCCGGCGCTGCCGCCGCAAATATCGATCAGCAGACGGGTGGCGCGCTCCATCGCCTTAAACTGCAACGCCGGATCGACGCCGCGTTCATAGCGATGAGACGCATCCGTGTGCAGGCCGTAGCGACGCGCCCGTCCGGTAATCGACAGCGGGTTAAAGTAGGCGCACTCCAGCAGAACGTTCTGCGTCTCTTCGCCGACGCCCGAATGCTCGCCGCCAAAAATCCCGCCCAGCGCCAGCGCTTTCCGGCGGTCGGCGATAACCAGCGTATCGGCGCCCAGCTTGGCCTGGTTGCCGTCCAGCAGCGTCAGGGTTTCGCCCTCTTGCGCCATACGCACCACAATGCCGCCGTCCAGCCTATCGAGGTCAAAGGCGTGCATCGGCTGGCCTAACTCCAGCAAAACGTAATTGGTGACGTCAACCACCGCATCGATGGAGCGAATACCGCTGCGGCGCAGCTTTTCACGCATCCACAGCGGGGTGGGCGCTTTGACGTTAATGCCTTTAACCACCCGGCCCAGATAGCGCGGGCAGGCCTGCGGCGCGTCAACCTGAATGGGAAAGGTATCCTGGATGGTCGCCGCAACGGGCGCGATCTCCGGCTCCGTCAGCGCTAACCGGTTCAGCACCGCCACGTCGCGCGCCACGCCGATAATCCCCAGGCAGTCGGCGCGGTTTGGCGTTACGCTGATTTCAATGGCGCTGTCGTCCAGCCGCAGATAGTCGCGAATATCGGCGCCGATCGGCGCATCCGCCGGCAGTTCGATAATGCCGTCGTGGTCTTCTGAAATGCCCAGTTCCGAGAATGAACACAGCATCCCTTCCGACGGCTCGCCGCGCAGCTTGGCCGCTTTGATTTTAAAATCGCCCGGCAATACCGCGCCGATGGTGGCGACGGCGACTTTCAGGCCCTGACGGCAGTTAGGCGCCCCGCAGACAATATCCAGCAGGCGATCGCCGCCGACATTCACCTTGGTCACGCGCAGTTTATCGGCGTTCGGATGCTGCCCGCACTCCGCCACTTCGCCGACCACCACACCGTGGAACGCGGCGGCAACCGGCTCGACGCCGTCCACTTCCAGACCGGCCATGGTGATTTGTTCGGATAGCGTTTCGCTGTCAACCGCCGGGTTTACCCACTCGCGCAACCAGAGTTCACTGAATTTCATGATGATATTCCCGCCTTACTTAAACTGTTTGAGGAAACGCAGATCGTTTTCAAAGAATGCGCGCAAATCGGTGACGCCGTAACGCAGCATGGTCAAGCGCTCCATGCCCATGCCGAAGGCAAAGCCGGAGTAGATTTCCGGATCGATACCCACGTTGCGCAGCACGTTGGGATGCACCATGCCGCAACCCAGCACCTCCAGCCATTTGCCGTTTTTACCCATCACGTCCACTTCGGCGGAAGGCTCGGTAAAGGGGAAATAGGAGGGACGGAAGCGCACCTGTAAATCTTCCTCAAAAAAGTTGCGCAGGAAATCGTGCAAGGTTCCTTTCAGATTGGTAAAGCTGATGTTTTTATCCACAATCAGCCCTTCCATCTGATGGAACATCGGCGTATGCGTCTGATCGTAATCGTTGCGGTATACGCGGCCGGGAGCAATGATGCGAATCGGCGGCTGCTGGTTTTCCATGGTGCGGATTTGCACCCCGGAGGTTTGCGTACGCAGCAGGCGTTTGGCGTCGAACCAGAAAGTGTCGTGATCGGCGCGCGCCGGATGGTGTCCGGGAATATTCAGCGCATCGAAATTATGATAGTCGTCTTCAATTTCCGGCCCCGTCTCCACGGAGAAGCCCAGCTCGCCGAAAAAGGTTTCAATGCGATCGATGGTGCGGGTGACCGGATGCAGACCGCCGTTTTCGATGCTGCGCCCCGGCAGCGACACGTCGATGGTCTCCTCCGCCAGCCGGGCGTTCAATTCCGCCGACTCCAGCGCCTGCTTGCGCGCATTCAGCGCCGCCTGTACGTCCTGCTTGGCCTGGTTGATAACGGCGCCCGCGGCGGGACGCTCTTCAGCAGGCAGCTCGCGCAGCGAGGTCATCTGAAGGGTTAAGTGACCTTTTTTGCCGAGATATTCGACGCGCACGGTATCCAGCGCGGCGACATCCTGGGCCTCTTCTATAGCTGTTCTGGCTTTGGCGACCAGCTCTGCGAGATGTGGCATTGCATTCCTCTTCTTCTGCCTGTACGGCCAACTGTCACGTTGGCAAAATTGTGTCGTATGAAATAAAAAAGCCTCCCTGTGGGAGGCTTAGGCGCTACTTTTCGTTTCTTTTCTTACGCGCAAAGCCCCCCAAATTCAGGCGCTAAAGTAAAAAAAGAAACGGAAAATAGCAGTATGCATACTTGCGTTACCTTGTCGTTATCGTAAGACGGGAAAATAAAACAACTTTTATTGAAAAATGATGCCGGCTAAATGTCAACAACCACAGGCGTTTTCTTTGACGCCAATAGCGCCGATAACTAAAAGAGGGAGCAAAGCTCCCTCTTTTAACTGACTTATGCCAGTGCTGCTTTCGCTTTTTCAACCAGGGCGCTGAAAGCGACCTTGTCGAATACGGCGATATCAGCCAGGATCTTACGGTCGATTTCAACAGAGGCTTTTTTCAGGCCGTTGATGAATTTGCTGTAAGACAAGCCATTTTGACGGGCTGCTGCGTTGATACGTGCAATCCACAGCTGGCGGAACTGACGCTTACGTTGACGACGGTCGCGGTAGGCGTACTGACCTGCTTTGATTACTGCCTGGAAGGCAACACGATAAACGCGCGAACGGGCACCGTAGTAACCTTTCGCTTGTTTCAGTATTTTTTTGTGACGTGCGCGAGCAACCACACCACGTTTTACGCGAGCCATATGCTCTCTCCTAAAGTCTTATTCTAAATTCAAAAAGGTTACTTATGCGTACGGCAGACATGCGATGACAAGACCCAGATCCCCTTTGGAGACCAGACCCTTCGGACGCAGATGACGTTTACGTTTAGTCGCTTTTTTGGTCAGAATATGACGCAGGTTAGCATGCTTACGCTTAAAGCCGCCGTTGGCGGTTTTTTTGAAGCGTTTAGCGGCGCCGCGTACTGTTTTGATCTTTGGCATGTTAATTTCCACTTCGCATTGTTAATTACAACGAATCAGATTAAGGCGAACAAAACCCGCACTGCGCAAACGCGGCGCGGGTTCGGTTACTTGAATGCCTTACTGTTTCTTCTTGGGTGCGAGCACCATGATCATCTGGCGGCCTTCAATCTTCGATGGGAAGGATTCAACCACCGCCAGTTCACTCAGATCGTCACGAACGCGGTTAAGCATTTCGATGCCAATCTGTTGGTGCGCCATTTCACGACCGCGAAAACGCAGCGTGATTTTGGCTTTATCGCCGTCTTCCAGAAAGCGAACCAGGTTGCGTAGTTTGACCTGATAGTCGCCATCATCGGTGCCAGGACGGAATTTGATTTCCTTGACCTGAATAACTTTTTGCTTCTTCTTTTGTTCCTTGGTGGCCTTACTCTTCTCATAGAGGAATTTGCCGTAATCCATGATTCGGCAAACCGGCGGCTCGGCGTTCGGACTGATTTCAACTAAATCAACACCTGCTTCCTCGGCTTTTTCTAATGCTTCATTCAGACTGACAATGCCAAGCTGTTCGCCTTCGACGCCTGTCAGGCGTACCTCTTGTGCGCGAATTTCTCTGTTGATGCGATTAGGACGCGCCGGTTGAACTCGTTTTCCGCCTTTAATACCTTATTCCTCCAATTGATGAAGACTACGGCTGCGAATCTCTTGCTGCAGCTTACTGATCACTTCACTAACGTCAATGCTTCCCAAATCTTTGCCCCGGCGGGTACGGACAGCAACTTTCCCTGCCTCAACCTCTTTATCGCCGCAGACCAGCATGTAGGGAACACGCCGCAAAGTGTGCTCGCGGATTTTAAAGCCTATCTTCTCATTTCTCAAGTCTGCTTTTACGCGAATACCCGCTTCTTGCAATTTTCTGCTTAATTCGCTGACATAGTCAGACTGGCTATCGGTGATATTCATAATCACCGCTTGCACCGGGGCCAGCCAGGTCGGGAAGAAACCGGCGAACTCTTCGGTAAGAATACCGATAAAGCGCTCCATTGATCCCAGAATAGCCCGGTGAATCATTACCGGCACCTGCCGTTCGTTACTTTCGCCCACGTAGGAGGCGTTCAGTCGCCCCGGTAATGAAAAGTCGAGTTGCACCGTACCACACTGCCAGGCGCGATCCAAACAATCATGCAGGGTAAATTCAATCTTCGGACCGTAAAACGCCCCTTCCCCCGGCTGATATTCGAACGGAATGCCGTTTTCCGTCAGCGCGGCCGCCAGATCTTCCTCGGCGCGGTCCCAGACTTCATCGCTGCCGATGCGCTTCTCGGGACGGGTAGACAGTTTCACCACGATTTTTTCAAAACCGAAGGTGCCGTACATATCATACACCATTTTGATACAGCTATTGACCTCAGCGCGCACCTGCTCTTCGGTACAGAAGATATGGGCGTCGTCCTGGGTGAAGCCGCGCACGCGCATCAGACCGTGCAGCGAACCAGACGGCTCGTTGCGATGACAACTGCCGAACTCCGCCATGCGCAGCGGCAGATCGCGGTACGATTTCAATCCCTGATTGAAAATCTGCACGTGCCCCGGGCAGTTCATCGGCTTGATGCAATATTCCCGGTTTTCCGACGAGGTGGTGAACATCGCGTCTTTGTAGTTATCCCAGTGGCCGGTTTTCTCCCACAGCACCCGGTCCATCATAAACGGACCTTTCACTTCCTGATACTGATACGCTTTCAACTTCATGCGCACAAAGGCTTCCAGCTCGCGGAAGATGGTCCAGCCGTCGTTGTGCCAGAACACCATGCCCGGCGCTTCTTCCTGCATATGGTAAAGATCGAGCTGTTTACCGATTTTGCGGTGATCGCGCTTCGCCGCTTCTTCAATACGCTGCAAATAGGCATTGAGCTGTTTTTTATCCGCCCAGGCGGTGCCGTAAACGCGCTGCAGCATTTTATTGTTGCTGTCGCCTCGCCAGTAGGCGCCCGACGTTTTCTGCAGTTTGAAGTGATGGCAGAAACGCATATTCGGCACATGGGGACCACGGCACATATCAACGTATTCTTCATGATGATAGAGCCCCGGACGGTCGTCATGGCTGATATTTTCGTCCAGAATGGCGATCTTGTAGGTCTCGCCGCGCGCGACGAAAACATCGCGCGCCTCCTGCCAGCTGACTTTCTTTTTGATAACGTCGTAATCTTTGTCGGCCAGCTCATGCATGCGTTTTTCAAGCAGATCGATATCTTCCTGGGTCAGCGTACGGTCGATATCCACGTCATAATAAAAACCGTTGTCGATCACCGGGCCGATGGCCATTTTGGTATCGGGCCACAATTGCTTGATGGCATGCCCCAGCAGGTGAGCGCATGAGTGGCGAATGATTTCCAGCCCCGCTTCATCTTTAGCGGTGACGATCGCCAGTTGGGCGTCGGTCGCAATTTTATCGCCGGCGTCCACCAGTTCGCCGTCGACGCGTCCGGCGATACAGGCTTTCGCCAGTCCGGGACCGATATCAAGCGCGACGTCGAGGGGGGAAACGGGGTGATCGTAGTGACGCTGACTTCCATCAGGAAGAGTAATAACAGGCATTGTAATTCCCTTATTTGCAGTGGTGACCCACACGAAAGATCACATACAAAAAACAATTTTCTTTAATTTCAGATAATTGCCCATCAAGTCAGACCCACAATGTCGGATTGAGGAGCAAGTTGGTGGTACGCGCTTCAACGGCGTACGCCTTTCGGCCTAAAAAGCAGCCGGGATAATATCACTAAATAAGGCAAGGATAAATGCGCGCCCGGATATAAATCAACGTCATACCATCCCACCCTCGCTTTATGGGGATTGAGTAAATTTGTTAATTAGTCCACTTTTTTTTATCAAACCGCAGGTTACTCTACCGCTTGATCTCCATTGGCAGTCGTTATCCTTTTTATTGCCAATAACGAGTCCCCCTACCCCGTACAAAGGAAATAAGTCATGCAGACGAAACTTTTAGCCGGCATTCTGACCGGTCTCTTTGCTGTAACCGCTTTTGCCGCAGACGGTATAATTAAAGACGGCACCTACAAGGCGGAAACCATCAATTTTGACGACCATGGATGGAAACCTTTTGTGGAGCTAACGTATAAAGATGGAAAAATCGCCGACGTAAAATTTGATTATACCAGCGAGCAAGACGGTCATCTGAAAACGTCGGATAAGGAATACGGTAAAAAAATGGCCTCAGTGGCAAAAACGTCTCCTGAGGTATATACGGTAAAACTGGCTCAGAGCCTGCTGGAAAAACAAAATATCGAGGATGTCGACGGCGTAACGGGGGCAACACACTCCACGGAAGACTTTAAAATACTGGCCGGCGCGGCAATAGAAAATGCCAAAACCGGTAATACAGAGATAGCGAAAATCGAATAAATTTTTTCACCGCATGCAGCTATCCCGCATAGCGCCGTAATACGGGATAGCCTGCACTTAACGCTCGGGAATGACGTTTTTAAAATCAAATGCAACGTCATCCTGCGCCTGCAAATCATCACTATCTTCACTTGCCTGCTGCGGCACCAACATTTTCAGCAGGTCCAACTGTTGCCGTTGCTGCTCGGCTATCTCGCGCAGCAACTTGATTTGCTCATTCGCTCTGACGCTTGCCCGGTTGATAAAAAACCACACCAGCGCGGCCAGAAGCGCAACAAGCACGATAAAAATCATTTCTAATGTGTCCACACCTATTCCACTCATAACAATCTGCCAGACAACGACTCACGGGTTGCTATCTTAGCACCAAGCCCATGGTAAGTTCGATACGAGGATTCCTAACCGCTACACGTCCCCACACAGGGCTAAACCCGCGATAAAAAATCGCCGCAACGTCGCTTGCGACTGCCCGCCATAAAAAAACCTGCCGCCGGGGCAGGTTGATTCGCAATACGTTTAAATCAGAACGGGTAGTCGTGATAGCCCATCTGCTGCGAGATATTTCTGGCCGCGGTATGCAACATGTCGGCATAGCCGAGTTTGTTCTCTTCAGAAAAACGAATGGTTGGGAATGAAATGCTCAGGCCGGCGATAACCACGCCAAAACGATCAAAAACAGGAACCGCGATGCAACGCAGCCCTTCCTCCTGCTCTTCATTATCTTCACCGTATCCCTGTTTGCGCACCAAATCCAGCTGAGTCAGCAGTTCCTCAGGCGAACCAAGGGTATTCGGGGTGCTGCGCGTAAACTCCACGGTGGTAAGAATCTCTTTCACTTCCTCGCTATCGCGCCACGCCAGCAGCACTTTACCAATGGCGGTGCTGTACAGCGGGTTACGGCGTCCGATACGGGAGTACATGCGCAGGTTATACATCGAATCGATCTTGTGGATATACACGATGCTGTCTTCATCCAGCGCGCCGAGATGAATCGTTTCCCGCGTAAGTGCCGAGAGCTCGCGCATTTGTATATCGGCGCTACGGATTAAATCGACGTTCTGCAATGCTTTCGCGCCAAGCTCAAACAACTTTAGCGTCAGCGAGTATTTTTCTGATTCACCTTCCTGCGCCACATAGCCCAGGGATTTCATCGTCTGCAAAAAACGGTATACGGTACTTTTAGACATCATCACACGTTGAGAGAGTTCGGTGATACCGATTTCACGCTCTTCACCCAATGCCTGCAAAATACCAAAAACCTTTAAAACGGACGACACGGAATCGGGTTGTTTATCTAAATCTGCAATAGCCATTTTTGTGGTTACCCTACTCAGTTTTCTTGTTTTAAAAAAAATAGAACAATGGTTTTAGTATAAAGGGAACGCTTTGATTATGGCAATGGAACAACGACGATAATCAGGCTAGTTTGCCAATGATGGAAGCCAGAAAACTTTACTAATTAATATGTAACTAAATTAATGACGATAAACCGCGACGTCGAGACGCGCGGTTTATTGCACAAGATTACTGCCGCACGGCGTCTGGAACCCGAGCCAGATAGAGCGCCGGTTTGCCATCGACATCGGAGGTAAACAGAATCTGTTTATCATCCGGCGTAAAGGAAGGATGAGGATGCGTTACCTGGCGATCGCCTTGCAGCACTTTCCAGGAGGTATTGTGTTGAGCAACGCGATGCTGCCCACCGGTTCGCATATTAAATACGTACAGGAAAGGATCATTTTCAATCTTGTAGCCGCCATCATCCTGCACGTCAACCGGGGCATCGGAACCATCCCCCACCAACAGCGAGCCGTCAAAGTTGCTCATCAGGTGAGAGCATGGCGGCATAACGGTCAGTTGGCGGTTTTCCAGCGTGACGGGATCGACGCTGCAGATATAACGATGCGCATTGCCTTTGTGATAAGACACATAGATCAGCGCCGAACCATCCGGCACCCAGAACTCATGGGTGCAGCTCTCGCCTGGCGCGTGCTCCTTCACTTTACGCATATTGCCGCCGTCTTCATTAATAAACCACATCCGGGCATCGACCAGGTCGTGCGGACCTTCATGGCAGAAGGCGACGGTATTATCGTCGCCGGGACGGTAGATCGGGTGGCCCAGCCAGCGGTTTTCCTGCAGGATGGTTGCCGCTTTGCCGCTGGAGAGATCAATATTAATCAGGCGGCAGCACGGATTAGTGAAGTAAAACGCCTGGAATTTTTTCCAATCCGTCAATGGTTGCCAATCTTCTTTACTGATTTCAATCCCCACCATTTTGCTACAGTCGGAATTGGCCACCCAGGTGCCGTAACCCACCCAGTCTTCAGGAACCTGATAAATCGTTTTCTCTTCCAGCGTTTGCAAATCGACGCGCATCAGATCGCGCCCGTTTTTCACGTAGTAGAGCGCATCGTCTTGGGGAGACAGAAAACCGCCAAAGGTATTGTCGCCCTCGCCCTCGGTCAACTGCGTAGCCTGCCGCGTTTTCAGATCCAGCAGATAATAGTTCCACGGGCCGTCAAACGCGCCGCCAAACAGCAGCTTGCTTCCGTCGCGGGTGAAGCATTTCTGATAAAAGTAATTGCGGTGGCAGATGACATCGGGCGGGGTTAAACGCACAACTTCGGTGCCGGTTACTGAATCCTGATAGGTATGAAACTCCAGGGGAAACTTGTTGCCTTTGGCCATCCGTAAAATCCTTAGCACTGATCATGAAGAATCTGACGCCGCGCGCACTAGCCATCTGTTTATCTGTGGTCGTCTACAGCTTGGCGACCCGTCTCACGCGATAACGCCGGTTACTTTAGCATTATAGAAACAATGTTTCATTTTTCCGTGATCGCGATTTTATTTTATAAAACATGCGCTATATTTTCATCAAGCGCTTTCGATTCAAAAACATTGCCCCTAGGGAAAAAAGCAACCAATGCTCTCGCCGGGAAACAGAAATGACAAAGGCCCGTAAGGGCCTTTGCGGAAAAAGATAAAGCGGTTACTTCAGGTAAGCGCCCGAACGCAGGGCTTCAATACGCTTGTCCAGCGGAGGATGCGACATAAACAATTCGCTGAACGACTTGGATTTACCGTTGATACAGAAAGCCAGCATGCTGCTCTCTTCCTGTGGTTCATAACTGGTTTTCAGCCGCTGTAGCGCGGCAATCATTTTTTCGCGCCCTACCAGCTTCGCCGAGCCGGCATCCGCATGGAATTCACGATAGCGGGAGAACCACATGGTGATGATGCTGGCGAGAATACCGAACACCAATTCCAGCACCGTCGCCACGGCAAAATAGACCATCGGATTGCCGCTGCCGCCCTCATCCCGATTGCCGGACAGAAAGCCGGAAGCGACCTGGGCGATCAAGCGGGAAATAAAGATGACAAAGGTATTCACCACGCCCTGAATCAGCGTCATGGTAACCATATCACCGTTGGCCACGTGGCTGATTTCATGAGCGATAACCGCTTCCGCCTCATCACGGCTCATGTTTTGCAGCAACCCAGTGCTTACCGCCACCAGCGATGCATCGCGCCGAGCGCCGGTGGCGAAAGCGTTAATATCCGGCGCGTGGTAAATCGCCACCTGGGGCATGGCGATGCCGGCCTGTTGAGACTGCGAACGGACGGTTTCCAGCAGCCAGCGTTCCGTTTCGTTACGTGGCTGTTCAATGACTTCGCCGCCAACGGATCGTAATGCCATCCATTTAGACATCAGCAGCGAAACGAACGCGCCGCCAAAGCCGAATAGCCCGGCCATAATCATTAAACCCTGGACACTGCTGGATTGAATTCCCGTCAGGCTAAGTACCAGCCCGAAAACCAACATCACCGCCAGGTTGGTGATCAGGAAAAGCGCAATACGCATCATAGCAGTCTGATTTCCTCTCGCAGAAAGATAAAATTTTGTAACACCCATATCGTATGGGCTGCGGCGGCATTTTCAAGCATTCTTAACTTTTAAGTTACTAAATCCACATAACTTTACATTTCCCAAGGCGTAAGGCTTATACGACCGACAGGAGCGCAATGGCTCCTGTCGGGAAATGTCGTTACTATAATTTTAACTTTATTTTATCAGCTTTGCGCATGCGCCATCGCGGCCTTGACGGAGGATGAACGTTGCCGTTTCGGCGGTTTAATCCATAGCGTTATGATTAACGAAATCAGAGACATAACGATTATCGCCACGAATGTCGCGTGAAAACCGCCCAACTGTGTTGCAATAAACGATCCGGACAGCGCGCCGATGCCGAACCCCTGATAGATCACGCCATAGTTTTTGCTGTGATTTTTCAACCCGAAGAAGTCGCCCACAATCGCCGGGAATACGGTGATATTGCCGCCGAAGCAAAAAGCGACGGCGCTGACGCAGATAAAAAACAGCAGTGGATTGAGCGGCAAAAACGTCATCACCGAAACCGCGATGGCGGTCACCAGCAGGGTAAAGGAGATCACTCGCAGGCGGCTCAATTTATCTGAAATCGCCCCCAGCACGATACGCCCTACGGTGTTGAAGATGGCGATGACCGACACCGCGTTGGCCGCCGTCTCCATATCCATGCCGGCCATCTGTACCCCAATATCTTTCACAATGCCGATCAGATACAGGCCACTCATGCAGGTGGTAAAAAAGATGATGAACAGAAGGTAAGACTCTTTTACCGCCAGCATCTCACCCAGGGGAAAATCCGCAGCGCGACGCAGAGACTCCGGCGAGCTCGCCACCGCATCAGCGTTTGGTTCTTTCAGCAACAAGCTGCCGAGGGCAATCATCGCCATCACCATGAGTCCCCAGTAAAAAAAGGCTTGCGATACGCCGACTTCAGCAATCAAAAAACTGTTCACGTATTTGAACAGCAGGCTTCCGGTGCCGAAAGCGCCGACGGAGATACCGGCGATTAATCCTTTTCGCTCCGGGAACCACTTAATCAGATTGGAAAGCGTGGTGATATAGGCGGCGCCGTCAGCAAAGCCGACCACCATCCCCATCAGAATATAAATCAGCGCCAGCGAGGAAGCGCCGGAGCTGGCCATCAGCCCCAATCCCAACGCTACGCCGGCGAACAGGGTCAAGCGGCGGATACCGATTCGTTCCTGAAGTTGCCCGGCGAACAGCGTCGCCACCGCCAGACAGAAGCTGGTGATGGAAAAGGTGGTGACCACCGAACTCAGGGACCAGCCAAATTTATCGACCAGCGGTTGATTAAACAAACTCCAAGTATAAATCGTTCCCAGCCCCATTTGCGCAATAACGGTGCCTAATACGATCAACCCCCGGTTTACTGGTTTGGCATTCATGGGTTTTCCCCTGCATCAAAGTTTGCGCCGAATCACTCGGCGCGCTAAAAAATACAGGCTGACGCGCGGAAGGAAATAGCGCCGCAAACGCCGTCAGCCATGGTCTGAGGCCAGTATACAAGCGGGTTGACGGCGATTGTTCGAATGGGGAATGAGATGCCTGAAATGCGGAATGAAATGCCGTTAAAGACGCATCAACGACCTGAACTCTTTTATTTTGCTGCGGCTCACCGGGACTTCAAAATCCAGATCGTTCAGCCGCAGGATATAGGTATTGTTAAACCAGGGAACAATTTCGCGAATTTTGGTCAGATTTACGCCGTAAGAACGGTGACAGCGGAAGAAATAATCCTCCGGCAAGCGGCTGCAAAACTCGGTGATATTCATCGGCATGACGAACTCTTCCCGCCGGGTATACACCAGCGTGACCTTTTCCTGGGCGGCGGCATAGTAAATATCACCGATGTCCGTGACGATAATGCGTTCATCCTTCATCAGGTTAACGGTCTGATTTCGCGCCGCGCCCTGGTTATTGCCCTGCTCTGCCGCCGTTGCCGTCTGCCGCTGTCGCCAGTCCGCTTCCAGCTTGCGCAGCATAGTGACGATGCGCGATTCATGATACGGCTTGAGAATATAGTCGAAGGCGTCGACTTCAAACGCTTCGACCGCGTGTTCCTTATACGCGGTAATAAAAATGATATAAGGCTTATGCGCAAACTTACTGATATTTTGCGCCAGGCAGACGCCATCAAGCGAAGGAATATTGATGTCCAGGAAGATGACATCGACTTCGTTATGCTGCAGATACTTTAATACGTCGATTCCGTCGTCGAACGTCGCCTCAATGCTAATAGCGCCGTGCTGTTTGATAAGATAGCTCAGCTCCTGCTGCGCCAGGAACTCATCCTCAACAATAATGCCTTTCACTGACTCTCTCCTGACTGGATAACGGAAGCGTTCATCGCGTCGCGCACGCCTGGCGTTTGCGGAATAATCGGCTGCTGTTTATCGGACCGGGGAATATAGAAGGAGATTTCCGTTCCCGGCTCTAACCGACGAATATGCAATCCCTCGCCGTAAAGTAAACGCACCCGATGATGAACGTTCAGCAGGCCGATTTTATTGCCGGGCAGTTCGTTGCGCGCCACCCTGTCCATGGTTTCCTGGCTGATGCCGTGCCCGGTATCTTTGACGGCCACCAGCAGACGGTCGCCCCGATCTTTCACCGACACCACGACAGTGCCTTTTCCCCGGCACGGCTGAATGCCGTGCACAATAGCGTTTTCCACCAATGGCTGAATTAACAGGCTGGGGATTTTATACGACAGATCGTCGTCAATATCGTAGATGACGGTTAATTTCGCGCCGAAACGCGCCTGCTCAATGGCGATATAATCGCGTATTTGATATAGCTCTTTTTTTATATCAATCGGTTCGTCGTCGTTAAGTTCCAGGTTGTAACGCAAATAGCGCGACAGATTGATCACCAATTGGCGAGCGGTGTCCGGATTGATGCGTATCGAAGAGGAGATGGCATTGAGCGCATTAAATAGAAAATGCGGATTAATTTTACTCTGTAACGCCCGCAGCTCCGCCTTGTTCGCCATATCCCGCAATTGCTCCATACGGGACACCTCAATCTGCGTGGACATTATCTGAGATAGCCCCACCGCCATCACGCGCAGCGAATAGGTGATTTTGTGCGCGTGGCAGTAATAAATTTTCAATGAGCCGGTGACTTGCCCATGTTCCCACAGCGGGATGACGATCATCGAGTGAATTTGCGGCGTCAGATGTTGTTCATCATTATTCTTGATAATGATTTTCCCGTCGTTAATCGCCAGTTGCGTCATAGGGCTGATGATATCCTGCCCACTATTATATTTTTCTTCTCCGACGCCGACATAAGCCAGAATATGCTGCGTATTGGTGATCGCCACCGCGTCGGCATTAATTTCGCTGCGAATGATATTGCAGATGGTGGTTAACGAATCGCTGTTGATATTGCGGAAATACGGCAGGGTTTTATGGGCGATATCCAGCGCGAGCTTCGCCTGTCTGGCGGCGATCGCTTCTTTTTCGTTGGCGACGCTCTGCACCAGCAGCACGATCAAGCCGATGCATACCGACCCCAGAATCATCGGCGCCGCTATTTTCGAGACGATCTCCAGCCCCAGCGCCGTCGGCGTCGCCCAGGCCACCACCAGCAGCATGGTCAACGACTCGCACAGCATTCCGCCCAGAATGCCTATGCTCCACTGCCGCTCCTTTTTCACCCGCTTATTAATGCAACCGGCCGTCACACCGGCAATAACGCTGGTGATCAAACAGGGAACCGAGCTAATGCCGTCAATATCAATTAAATAACGATGAACGCCGGCAATTACCCCGGTGGCGACGCCGACCCAGGGTCCAAACAGAATACCGCCGGACATTACCGCAATCACGCGTACGTTGACCAGCGAGCCCTCAACGTTGATGCCGGAGTATGTGCCAAACAGCGCGAACAGAGAAAAAATGGCCGTAACCGTGATGCGCTCGCCGAGAGAATGTCGATCTTTTTGCAACAGCTGACGAAACTGCCGCGTTCGGGTAAGAAAGAACAGACAAATCAGCATCAGCGCGGCTCGATCGAACACCGCCAGCAGCATCTCAAATATTTCGCTCACGGATCATTCCAGCGGCAAGAGAATTGTTGGTCACTATAGAAAAAATGTGTTCCGGATTCCACTTTTAACTGCTCTTAACCCCTGGTACCGCTCCTGACGCCGATCCGGCGAGTCATCGGTTAGCCGACGATTTATGCAACTTTAGCCGCCGGGTGAAATCCTGCGCGGACATCGGATGGCCGAATAAGTATCCCTGGGCCTCCTCGCAGCCTTTGCTTCTTAGCCGCTCGCACTGTTCCAGCGTCTCGACGCCTTCGGCAATAACCGCCAGCCCAAAACTTTTTCCAAGATAGAGTATCGCCCGGACGATCGCCGCATCCGAAGGCGACTCGCACATGGTGCGAACGAAGGTTTGATCGATTTTAAGGCGCGTTACCGGATAGTTTTTTAGCATGCTGAGCGAAGCGTAACCGGTACCGTAGTCATCGAACGCGATACCGATACCCGCGCTCCGTAGTTCATTGAGCGGCTGCAACATATTTTCATCGTAACGCAGAATGATATTTTCGGTAATTTCCAACTCCAGCGACTCAGGCGGCAAACCGGTCCGTTGCAGCACATCCATAATCTTCTGCGCCAGCGTACCCGAGCGAAACTGGGCGCTAAACAGATTAATGCTGATACGAAAGTTTTCGGCTCCGGCATTGCGCCAGGCGACGGCCTGCTCGCAGGCCGTCTGCACCACCCAGTCGCCGATACATTCGGCCCAGGTGCCATGTTCCAGCGCAGCAAGAAACGCCGCCGGACCGAGTAACCCCTTATGCGGATGGCGCCAGCGAAGCAGCGCTTCCGCCCCCACAATTTTATTATTCGACAGCCTGACCTGGGGCTGGTAAAACACCTCAAACTCATGTTTTTCATAAGCGCGGGCAAACTCGAGCTGAAAGGCATGCTTTGCCTGAAAAGTATCCCGTAGCTGCTGAGTAAAAAAACGATGACAGTTGCGGCCTTCGGATTTGGCCTGATAAAGCGCCAGATCCGCGCTGGTCAGCAGATCCTGGGCGGTAATGCCGTCCGCGGGGTAAAGCACCGTACCAATGCTGGCGCTGATATTGATTTGCAGGTCGTCAATAATCATCGTCTGGGAGATTTCATGAATAATATGCTCGGCAATTTGGGCCGCCACCTGCTGATTATCCAGCCCCGGGAATAATAATGCGAACTCGTCTCCGCCCATGCGCGCCACCAGATCGCCGGTGCGTACGCTGGACTGGATTTTTTTTGCCACGTTGACCAGAATAGCATCGCCGCTGGCGTGCCCCAGACTGTCGTTAACATCTTTAAAACCATCCAGATCGACCATCATTATGCAAACCGACGCTTCATTCTTCAGCGCCTGCACCAGGTTTGAAGTCAATAAGGTGCGGTTGGCCAGACCGGTCAGCGGATCCATGTGCGCCAGTAGAAATAACCGTTCCTCATTACGGCGGCGCTCGGTAATATCACGCAGGATAGCGCCATAGCTGACATGCGCATTATCCTGCCACGTCGAGATAGAGAGCTCGACGGGAACCAGCGCTCCGCCTTTGGTCCGTACCTTTAATTCCAGCGTAGCGCCTTTAGCCAGAGAATCTCTATCCGCAATCAGCAGATTTAGCTGATCGAGAAATGAATCAGGGATGATGGCGCGAATGTCCTGTCCGACGACTTCGTTGCCCGTATACCCGAGCATCTGCTGCGCCGCGGCATTGCAGAAAGTAATCATGCCCTTTTCATTAGCACAGACAATGGCATCGGGAGAGGTAGTGGAAATATTTTCAAAACGCACCTGACTCGCCTTGCGCGCCAGCGTCAACCGGCGCATCTCCAGTCTATCCATAACCAGCGTAGCCAGATCCCGCAGATTGTGTTTATCCCTGCCGTTAAGATGCGAGCGAGGCTTGATATCAATGATGCACAGCGCGCCGATGGCATGCCCGGATTGCGCCCGTAACGGGATGCCGGCATAAAATCGAATATAGGGAGCGCCGGTGACCAACGGATTATTACTGAAATTCGGATCCTTATGCGTATCGGGAACCACCAGAATTCTCTTTTTCAGAATGGTATGCAGACAGAAGGCAATATCTATTGGCGTTTCACTGAAGGAAACACCGACGCCAGCGGCAAGTAGCTGCCGTTCAGATTCTAATAGCGAGACCAAAACAATAGGTACGTTAAAAACGTTTGCCGCCAGATTGACCAGATTATCAAGGCCGGGATCGGCCAAAGTATTTTTAATGCCGTATTCATGGAGAGCGGCAAGACGATTGGCTTCATCACCTACTGTTAGCGCATGCCTCATGGGTTTCCCCCTTTACTATCTGTCGTTTCGGTATGCAGAGTAATACGTAATTATTCAGATATAAATCTAACTAGTTTCGCAACGGTACAAAACGGACGCGCACTGAAAATCAGCGCTGGAAAGCAGAATAAATGAGTAATGTTTTCAGTTATAAAATAACAAAATCCTATTGCCTTTATAGAATTATGGCAAAACATCGCCGATCTATCATCCTCGCGCCCGCAAAATAATAACAATATGCGAATATTAAAATTTTATGATGGATTACCCCTCCAGGATAGTGGCAAAACAGACCGTCCGGTCAGGTTGCCGTACCTGGCGTCTCTTTAACTGCCCTTGCCGCCGACATGCCGATAGCCGGTAAATTCTTTGCTTGCAACACATCAATAATGCACAAGATGATCAAACAATGTATGCTAACTATGTTAAATATTCGTTAGAGAAGCATGAATTTACCTTTGCGGAAAAGTATGTTCCGCAAAAGCAGACGCGGTTTATCCAGGGCGGAATCCGACCATACGACGGGGTCTGGCCGCAACCATGTGGAAATACTTTTACCCTAAGCCGTAACAGCGTATTTTCACCTCTATAAGGAGAAATAATATGGCATACGCCACCACGAACCCTTACACAGGGGAACTGATCAAAACCTTCCCTGATGCGACAGACGCTGAAGTGGCGTCGGCGATAGAACACGCGCATGCAACATTCCAGACATGGAAAAACACCTCGTTCGCCGAACGACGCGCCATCATGCAGCGTGCAGCCGATTTGCTGCGCAAAGATAGCGACAACCACGCGAAATTATTAACCCTTGAGATGGGTAAGCTGTTTACCGAAGCGAAAGCCGAAGTGGAATTGTCCGCGCAGATCTTTGAATATTACGCAAAATACGCAGAGTCGCTCCTGGCGCCGGAAAAACTCCCGGTGGCCGATCCCGCTGAGGGTGAAGCGGTCATATACCATGACCCGCTGGGCGTGCTGCTGGCTATCGAACCCTGGAACTTTCCCTACTATCAGATTGCACGCATCATTGCGCCGCAGCTGTCGGCGGGTAATACCATCCTGCTGAAACATGCCTCAAACGTGCCGCAGAGCTCCGCGCTTTTCGAACGACTGATGCTCGACGCGGGTTTACCGCAAGGCGCGTTCAAAAACCTGTACGCCACCCGCTCTCAGATTGAACTTATTCTCAACGATACGCGGGTTCACGGCGTGGCGCTTACCGGTTCGGAAGACGCCGGCGCGCTGGTTGCCCAGCAGGCGGCTAAAGCGCTCAAAAAATCGACGCTTGAACTCGGCGGCGCCGACGCCTTTATCGTACTGGCTGACGCCGAGCTGGAAAAAACCGCCAAGTGGGCGGTGTTTGGCCGCCACTGGAACGGCGGACAGGTATGCGTATCCTCTAAACGAATGATTATCGTCGATGAAGTCTATGATGACTTCCTTGAACGCTATACCGCAGGCGTTGCGGCATTGCGCGCGGGCGATCCGCTCGAACCCTCGACTACGCTGGCGCCGCTCTCTTCACAGAAAGCCGCCGATGAAGTAAGAGAGAAAATTCAGTTCGCCGTGGATCATGGGGCAACCGCCACAGAAGTCGGTCCCAAAGTGCCGCAGCAAGGGGCATTCGTCCAGCCGACCATTCTGACCGATATTTCACCGGACAACCCGGCCTATTATATGGAGTTCTTCGGACCGGTATCGATGCTTTTCCGCGCCAAGGACGAAGACGACGCGATCCGCATCGCCAACGACTCGCCTTTCGGTTTAGGCGGTTCCGTCTTCACCCAGGATGCTCAGCATGGAGCGGAAGTGGCGAAAAAAGTCTCGACCGGGATGATTTTTGTCAACCACCCGACCATGGTCAAAGCCGACCTCCCCTTCGGCGGCGTTCGCCGTTCAGGGTACGGACGTGAATTAATCGGATTAGGCATCAAAGAGTTCGTTAACCACAAACTGGTCAACATTGTTGATATCGATGCTGAATTCTGATTCAGTGGCTTCGTAGCAGGACGACCCGTACTTGAGTTTCCGCAGCGGAATCAAGTGCGGGTTTTTATTTAAACGCAACCTTTAGCTAGAGAAGCAACTATTATGGCAACGATTAATCTTGTGGGTATTGCAGGCAGTCTACGCCAGAAATCAACCAATAAAGGCTTACTACGGGCGGTGCAATCGGTATTGCCTGACAACGTATCGCTGGATATCGCCGATTTAAGCCAGGTGCCGTTTTATAACTCGGATATAACAGCCGTACCCGATTCGGTGCAGCGCGTAATACAGCAGGTTAAAAAAGCGCACGGTTTGGTTATCGCCTGTCCGGAATATAATTATTCCATTGCTCCGGCGTTGAAAAATATTCTGGACTGGATATCCCGTGATACGGATAAAACATTATTAGCAGGAAAACCATTAGCAATAATGGGCGCCGGCGGCGGTATGGGAACGTCACGCGCGCAATATCATTTGCGTCAGGTGTGCGTATTTCTTGATTTACAGCCGTTGAATAAACCTGAGGTCTTTTCCAACGCCTTTAGCGGCGGTTTCGACGCGGACGGCAACCTGATTGATGAGAAAATCAAAGCGTTAATATCACAGCAGATAACGGCATTGACAGACGCCATCAGGAATAACGCCTAACCCAGACCTGGTTATCCTAATAACCTGAATGATCAGCATTAATCCGAAAAGCACCGCCTGGCGGAGATAATTGTCCGACGGCGCTAATCAAATATGCTGACCAGGATAGCATCAGGCCGGGAAATAGGATATCGAGTGCTCAGGCGTATCATTCTTTGCATTGATGATTAAATCCCACTCGCCAGTGTAAGGAACCGTTAAATAAACCTCCCCTTCAGCACTTACGCTAATAGCGTCTTTTTCTGCTGTTTTATTCTGAGGGTTCGTAGCCGGCGAGCCATTAATCATCTGAAGATCAAAGGTATTAGCGCATCGAACAATTACCGTATCACCGCCAAAAAGACTCAAACACGTGCGAATCACAGACATACATCCTCCACAGCACACCGCCATTAGCATGCCTTTATGAAGCCAATCTATCGATTATTTCCCACAACGGGATTTTCATAACAACAAAATGTATACCGACCGATTGTGATTTAGATCAAATTAATTTCACGTTTCCAACCAATCTCCGCTGGAATAAGATGAACCTATGGCAGGCAACGTCTTATTAGGTTTTTTGATAATTCTTCATAATCGCGATAAACAATATAATCAACGCGCTATGAGGGGAATTTTACCGAATAAAATGCGTCACAAGCCGGTAAATAGCGTTTTTCACCAATTTTGATGCTGAACTCAACGCACAAAACGCGCTACTTGGAAATCTGCGGCCTATACTTTTATGGTCATAGTGAAATTGCAGAGGCTTGTATGCTTTGGTTTGAGGAAGGTTTGTATCTGAGAATAAAACAGTTGGACAACGGACCGACTCCCTTGCCGCTTAACAGCGGATTTAACTGCGAGACCGCCTACAGAGCCATTGGCATGTTTAACCCGTCGGAAACGTCGGACGCCTATTACATTTTCTCCAACGACAGGGACGAGGTGTGGTTTATCTGCAACCGCCATCTGCGCACGGTAGCCATATCGCCCGAACCGGCGGATTTCCGGCGGCCGCTGGCATCATTTTAATTATTTCTCAAATAAACAGGGCCACGTAAGGTGACCCGCTACGATGCTAACGCTTTATTATTCAAAAGATTGAATCGAATTAACCTTATGCTGAAAAACATAGGGATCGGAGATTAATTCAAATTTTTCATCATCGGGATAGGTGACGGCCACATGATAGTCGTCACCGGCAAATTGCCGAACGGCCGCAATATCTTGCCAGTAGGTAGCCAGAAAAAAGTGTTCGTAGTCTCCCTGCGTTTCCTGACGCACAAACGCCGCCAGATTGCCGGCGATACTCCGCGCGTGCTCAACGCCGGTAATTTGCAAATGATTAGAAAAGGCTTCCGCTTTACCTACGGGCACACACCCATGCCAGGTTCTTACAATCATTTTTACCTCAATTAACTCGGTCATCTCGTCGCGGCAAACACAAAAGCCAACGGGAGCACCAGGCTCCCGTAAAACATGTAAGTGACATTGCCATTTACATATTATCGATAATATCCTGCGCAAACTCGCTACATTTCCGCAGCTTAGCGCCTTCCATCAGACGTTCGAAATCATAGGTCACGGTCTTGTTGCGGATCGCGCCCTCAACGCCTTTAACAATCAGGTCGGCGGCTTCGAACCATTGCAGATGACGCAGCATCATTTCTGCGGACAGAATAACGGAGCCCGGGTTTACTTTATCCTGACCGGCGTATTTCGGCGCCGTACCGTGAGTGGCTTCGAACAGGGCGCATTCGTCGCCGATATTAGCGCCCGGCGCAATACCGATACCGCCAACCTGCGCGGCCAGCGCATCGGAAATGTAGTCGCCGTTCAGGTTCATACAGGCGATAACGTCATACTCCGCGGGACGCAGCAGGATCTGCTGCAGGAAGGCGTCGGCAATCACGTCTTTCACCACGATATCTTTGCCGGTGTCGGGGTTTTTGATTTTAACCCACGGGCCGCCATCAATCAGTTCACCGCCGAATTCTTCACGCGCCAATTGGTAACCCCAGTCTTTAAAGGCGCCTTCGGTGAATTTCATGATGTTGCCTTTATGTACCAGCGTAACGGAATCGCGATCGTTGGTGATGGCATATTCAATCGCCGCACGCACCAGCCGTTTGGTGCCCTGCTCGGAACACGGCTTGATGCCGATGCCGCACTGTTCCGGGAAACGGATTTTATTTACGCCCAGCTCTTCGCGCAGAAACTTGATAACCTTATCGGCTTCCGCTGAGCCCGCTTTCCACTCGATGCCCGCATAAATATCCTCCGCGTTTTCACGGAAGATCACCATATCGGTCAGCTCCGGGTGCTTGACCGGGCTTGGCGTGCCTTCGTAGTAGCGCACCGGGCGCAGACAGACATATAGATCCAGCTGTTGGCGCAAGGCCACGTTCAGCGAACGGATCCCGCCGCCCACCGGCGTGGTCAGCGGGCCTTTAATCGCCACGCGATATTCGCGGATCAGGTCCAGCGTCTCTTCCGGCAGCCACACGTCTTTGCCGTAAATCTGCGTTGATTTTTCGCCGGTGTAGATTTCCATCCAGGAGATAGCGCGCTTGCCCTGATAGGCTTTTTCTACTGCGGCATCAACAACCTTGATCATCGCCGGCGTTACGTCGACGCCAATGCCGTCCCCTTCGATAAAGGGAATAATCGGATTCTGGGGGACGTTGAGCTTGCCTTGAGCATCAACGGTAATTTTTTGACCCTCTTGCGGTACCACTACTTTGCTTTCCATTAACCTCTCCTTCGAGCGCTATATTTGTTAATGACTTGTAAGACGTGTGTCGATACTACTTGAATATTTAGCCCGCGCCAATCGTAAACCATTTCGAGTATAATGCTTTTGTTATCCGCGGCTATAAAGATGATGAATAAATTCTCTGTTAAAAATCACCAAGTTAAACGATTCAGCTCACGGGCGACGAAAAAACGCGGCGCCGTGGGGCCGCGGCGCGTGCTGTTGTTCAATAAACCCTTCGACGTGCTGCCCCAGTTCACCGACGAAGCCGGACGCGCCACCCTGAAAGACTATATTCCGCTCGGCGATGTCTACGCCGCCGGGCGTCTGGACCGCGACAGCGAAGGACTGATGATCCTTACCAATGACGGCAGGCTTCAGGCCAGGCTCACCCAGCCGTCGCAAAAGACGGCAAAAACCTATTACGCCCAGGTTGAGGGCATCCCTGATGAAGCGGCGCTGGCCCGGTTTCGCCGCGGCCTGGAGCTTAAGGACGGTAAAACCCTGCCGGCGGGCGTTGCCATCGTTCCCGAACCCGACTGGCTGTGGCCGCGCCTTCCCCCGATTCGGGAACGAAAAAACATTCCCGTCTGCTGGCTCAAAATCACCCTGTATGAGGGGCGCAACCGTCAGGTTCGGCGTATGACGGCGCATATCGGTTACCCCACGTTGCGCCTGATCCGCTATGGCATGGCCAATCAGAACGTGGAAAATTTGTTACCCGGAGAATGGAAGGAGATCGCTGATGTTTAAGCCGCACGTTACCGTAGCCTGCGTTGTTCAGGCGGAGAACCATTTTCTGGTGGTCGAAGAGTTAATCAACGATAAATTGTTATGGAACCAGCCCGCCGGCCATTTAGAGGCCGATGAAACGCTGATTCAGGCCGCCACCCGGGAGTTATGGGAAGAAACCGGCATTCAGGCCGCGCCGCAGAGTTTTCTGCAACTGCACCAGTGGATCGCCCCGGACCAGACGCCTTTTCTGCGCTTTTGCTTTGCTCTCGACCTGCCGCAGCGGCTGGCGACGCAGCCGCATGACAGCGATATTGAATGCTGCCGCTGGCTGACGGCGGAAAAAATCCTGCATTCCAATCAGCTGCGCTCGCCGCTGGTGGCGGAGAGTATTCGCTGCTATCAACGCCCGCAACGCTATCCTCTAACCCTGCTGGGCGCCTTTAACTGGCCGTTTTAGCGCATAGCGCCGCGGGAATAGCGGTGCAGGCCCGGGCGCAACATGATAAAATGCGCCGCTCGTTTTTCGCTTCAAGTTCAGTTCGTGAGACTCCCATGTCAGATAACAGCCAGAAAAAAGTGATTGTCGGTATGTCCGGCGGTGTTGATTCATCGGTTTCCGCTTACCTGTTGCAGCAACAGGGCTATCATGTCGAAGGCCTGTTTATGAAAAACTGGGAAGAGGACGACGACACCGAGTATTGCTCCGCGGCAACCGACCTTGCCGACGCTCAGGCCGTCTGCGACAAGCTCGGCATTGAGCTGCATACGGTTAATTTTGCCGCCGAATACTGGGATAACGTCTTTGAACTGTTCCTGGCGGAGTACAAGGCGGGCCGCACGCCGAACCCTGATATCCTGTGCAATAAAGAGATCAAATTCAAAGCCTTCCTTGAGTTCGCCGCCGAAGATCTGGGCGCGGACTATATCGCCACCGGTCACTATGTGCGCCGCCGCGACGTCGACGGCAAAAGCCGTTTACTGCGCGGGCTGGACGGCAATAAAGATCAGAGCTATTTCCTCTATACGCTCAGCCATGAACAGATTGCGCAGAGCCTGTTCCCGGTGGGCGACCTGGAAAAACCGCGGGTGCGCGAAATCGCCGCGCAATTGGATTTAGCCACGGCCAAAAAGAAAGACTCCACCGGCATCTGCTTTATCGGCGAACGCAAGTTCACCGATTTCCTGGCCCGCTATCTGCCGGCGCAACCGGGCCCGATACTGTCCGTTGACGACGGCAAACCCATGGGACAGCATCAGGGGCTGATGTATCACACCCTGGGGCAGCGTAAAGGGCTGGGTATCGGCGGCGTCAAGGACGGCGGCGAAGACCCCTGGTATGTGGTGGATAAGGACGTGAAAAATAATATCCTCTACGTCGCCCAGGGACATGAGCACCCTCGCCTGATGTCTTGCGGACTAATCGCCCAGCAGCTGCACTGGGTTGACCGTCAAGCGTTAACCACGGAATTACGCTGCGTGGTGAAAACCCGCTATCGGCAAGACGATATTCCCTGCACCGTCATCCCGCTTGGCGCAGACCGCATTACCGTCCGTTTTGATAAACCGGTGGCGGCGGTGACTCCAGGGCAGTCCGCCGTTTTCTATCAGGGCGAGGTGTGCCTGGGCGGCGGCATTATTGAAGAACGTTTACAGGAGTGATCGTGGCCAAAAATTATTATGATATTACCCTGGCGTTGGCGGGTATCTGCCAGTCCGCCCATCTGGTGCAACAGCTGGCCCATAGCGGCAACTGCGACAACGACATTCTGCGCACGTCGCTCAACAGTATTCTGGTGGTGAACCCGGCGTCGACGCTGGCGGTATATGGCGATGCGGAAAGCAATCTGAAAACCGGGCTGGAAACCCTGCTGGGAGTATTGAATACCAGCGGCAAAGGTCCGGGCGCCGAGCTGTCGCGCTATGCCTTCAGCCTGATCGCCCTTGAGCGCAAGCTGCACGCCAAAAGCGCGGCGCTCGACGAACTGGGTAACCGCATCGGCCAGTTGGAACGCCAGTTGGAGCATTTTGAACTGCTCTCTGATACGATCGTCGGCGCGCTGGCCGGTATTTATGTCGATGTGATCAGTACCCTGGGGCCGCGGATTCAGGTGACCGGCTCGCCGGAGATACTGAAAAACAGCCAGATCCAGGCCAGGGTGCGCGCGGCGCTATTAGCCGGCATCCGTTCCGCGGTGCTGTGGCAACAGGTGGGCGGCGGACGCCTGCAGCTGATGTTCTCCCGCAGTCATCTGATAAAAGAAGCGAAACAGATATTGGCGCGGCTGAGCAGCGATTAAGCTGCGGGTCAGACGCGCCGATCGCCAGTCGGCGAAAGAAAGAGATGCTCTCGGCAGATCCCCGCCTACGCGGGGATGACGTTTTGCCTACGCGGGGATGACGTTTCGCCGGCAGGGTGATGACGAGAGATGCGCCGACAGTGTTATATTTATTTTTATTAAAACCGATCCCAGGAGTTGCTTGCGATGGAATTATCCTCACTGACCGCCGTTTCCCCGGTAGATGGCCGCTACGGCGATAAAGTCAGCACGTTACGCGCTATTTTCAGCGAATTCGGTTTGCTGAAGTTCCGCGTACAGGTTGAAGTGCGTTGGCTGCAAAAATTGGCGGCCTGTGCCGAAATCCGGGAAGTTCCTGCATTTGACGCCGACGCAAACGCTTTCCTCGACCGAATTGCGGCGGAATTTGACGAACAGGACGCCGCGCGCATTAAAACCATCGAGCGCACCACCAACCATGACGTTAAAGCCGTTGAATATTTTCTGAAGGAAAAAGTCGCCGCCGTGCCGGCGCTGCACGCCGTCAATGAATTTATCCACTTCGCCTGCACCTCGGAAGACATCAATAACCTGTCTCATGCGCTGATGCTGGATACCGCGCGCCGCGAAGTCATTCTGCCCCACTGGCGTAAAATTATTGATGCGTTGGCCGATCTGTCCCGGCAATATCGCGATATCCCGCTGCTGTCGCGCACCCACGGCCAACCGGCCACCCCCTCCACCATCGGTAAAGAGTTCGCCAACGTCGCCTACCGTATGGAGCGGCAGTATCGTCAACTGCAACAGGTTGAGATTCTGGGTAAAATCAACGGCGCCGTGGGCAACTACAACGCGCATATCGCGGCCTATCCCGACGTCGACTGGCACCGGTTCAGCGAGAGTTTCGTCACCTCGCTGGGCATCGTCTGGAACCCGTACACCACCCAGATCGAACCCCATGACTATATCGCGGAACTGTTTGACTGCATTGCCCGCTTTAACACCATTTTGATCGACTTCGACCGCGATATCTGGGGTTACATTGCCCTGAACCACTTCAAGCAGAGAACCATCGCCGGTGAAATTGGCTCTTCCACCATGCCGCATAAGGTCAATCCGATCGATTTTGAGAATTCGGAAGGCAACCTGGGATTAGCCAATGCCGTATTGGGACATTTGGCCGGCAAGCTGCCGATTTCCCGCTGGCAGCGCGACCTGACCGACTCCACGGTACTGCGTAATCTGGGCGTGGGGATTGGCTATGCGCTGATCGCTTATCAGGCAACGCTTAAGGGCATCAGCAAACTGGAAGTCAACCGCGACCACCTGAGTGACGAACTGGATCACAACTGGGAAGTGCTGGCGGAGCCGATTCAAACGGTGATGCGCCGCTACGGCATTGAAAAACCCTACGAAAAACTGAAAGAACTGACGCGCGGCAAACGCGTTGACGCGGCCGGCATTCAGGTATTTATCGACGGGCTGGATCTGCCCGAAGCCGAAAAAACCCGGCTGAAAGCCCTGACGCCGGCGAATTACATCGGCCGGGCGATTAAAATGGTCGACGACCTGAAATAAGCGCCGACGCCGCCGGCGGGCCTCGCCCGCCGGCTATCCCCTCCCTTCCCCCTTTTCCACCGGTCCCGTTTATCCGCCGTTTATTATCCATGTGGATAATTTGCTGGATTAATATTGCAACTAGTCTAAATAATTCGAGTTGCAGGAAAGCCAACGCGCATGCAACTTGAAGCATGACGGGTATAATACGATTAATTCCGATTGCGGATGACTATGATACGCAAACAGAGTTTGCCTATGGACCGTTTTGCCAGTGTGACAGAGGAAACAGCGATGCGCATTCTGGTTGTCGAAGATAACGTTTTATTACGCCATCACCTTAGCGTGCAAATGAATGAAATGGGGCATCAGGTCGATGCCGCCGCAGATGCCAAAGAAGCCGATTATTTCCTGCACGAACACGCCCCGGATATCGCGATCGTCGACCTCGGGCTGCCGGACGAGGACGGGATGAGCGTTATCCGCCGCTGGCGCTCGCAGCAGGTCAAATTACCCATTCTGGTGCTGACGGCGCGCGAAGGCTGGCAGGACAAAGTGGCGGTGCTGGAAGCGGGCGCGGATGACTACGTCACCAAACCTTTCCATATGGAGGAGGTCGTCGCCCGTTTACAGGCCCTGATGCGCCGCAACAGCGGACTGGCTTCGCAGATTATCAGCATCCCGCCGTTTGAAATCGACCTGTCGCGCCGTGAAGTGATGATTAAAGGGGCGGCGATAAAGCTGACGGCATTTGAATACACCATCATCGAAACCCTGATCCGCAACAGCGGCAAAGTGGTCAGCAAGGAGTCGCTGATGCTGCAGCTGTACCCCGATGCGGAGCTGCGCGAAAGCCATACCATCGACGTACTGATGGGGCGCCTGCGCAAAAAAATACAGAGCGCCGGTTCACCGGATGTGATTACCACCGTGCGCGGCCAGGGTTATCGTTTCGACATCGCCACCGCTCAGGCGTCGAATGAGTAACGGAAGAGCGCCTTTCTCACTGCGCGTCCGCTTTCTGTTAGCCACGGTCGCCATTGTCCTGGCGCTGTCCCTCTCTTACGGCGTGGTGGCGATTATCGGCTACAGCGTCAACTTCGATAAAACCTCTTTCCGGCTGCTGCGCGGCGAAAGCAACCTGTTTTATAGCCTGGCGCAGTGGCGGGACAACCAGCTGACCATCGCCACGCCGCCGGATATCGATATCAATTTTCCCACGCTGGTTCTCATTTACGACCAGCAGGGGAAAATACTGTGGCGGGAAAAAGAGGTGCCCGAACTGGAAGCGCTGATCAACCCCGACTGGCTGAACAAAACCGCCTACCATGAACTGGATACCGATACCGATACCAGCAACGCGGTGCTGAAAGGTAATACGCTGGTGCTGAATAGCCTCAAAGCGCTTAACGGCATCCACGCCAATACGCTGACGCACTCAATCGCCGTGAATGTCTATCCCCACACCGAGCACCTTCCGCCGTTGACCATCGTGGTGGTGGACCGCATCCCGCAGGAGCTACAGCAGGAAGATATCGTCTGGGAATGGTTCAGCTACGTGGTTATCGCCAATCTTATTCTGGTTCTACCCCTGCTGTGGCTGGCCGCGCACTGGAGCCTGCGGCCGATCAAAAATCTGGTCAGGCAAATTGCCGAACTGGAAAACGGCACCCGCGAACAGCTGGATGAAAACCCGCCGCGGGAACTGTTCAGCCTGGTGAGAAATCTGAACATTTTATTGAACAACGAGCGCCAGCGTTATCACAAATACCGTACCACCCTCACCGACCTCACCCACAGCCTGAAAACGCCGCTGGCGGTGTTGCAGACCACGCTGCGGGCGTTGCGCACCGGCAAGGAGATCAATATCGATCAGGCGGAACCCATTATGCTGGCGCAGATAAGCCGCATCTCGCAGCAGATCGGCTATTACCTGCACCGGGCCAGCGTGCGCTCCGAACACCATATGCTGATGCGCGAAGTGCACTCCGTACCCGCCATGTTGGACGGGCTGTGCTCGGCGCTGAATAAAGTTTACCAGCGCAAAGGGGTGGAGCTGACGCTCGACATTCCTCCGGAGCTCACCTTTATCGGCGAAAAGAACGACTTTATGGAAGTGTTAGGCAACGTGCTGGATAACGCCTGCAAATACTGTCTGGAATTTGTGGAAATCAGCGCCCAGCATTCCGATCACAAACTGCACTTGATTATCGATGACGACGGCCCCGGCATCCCGGCCAGCAAACGGGCGCTTATTTTCCAGCGCGGACAGCGCGCCGACAGATTGCGCCCCGGCCAGGGGATCGGCCTGTCGGTGGCGGCGGAAATTATTGAGCAGTATCAGGGCGAGATCATCATCAGCGACAGCAAGTTGGGAGGCGCCAGGGTAGAGGCGATATTCTCCCGCCAGAATCCCGGTCCGCATGAGGCATGAAAGTCGGTACAGCCAACGGCGCTTCCGCTATAATTGCAGCAGCCCCCGCTTTCTGGAAAACATGGTATGGACTATCAACTCAATCTCGACTGGCCGGATTTCCTGGCCCGCTACTGGCAAAAGCAGCCGGTTATCATCAAACGCGGCTTTAATCACTTTATCGATCCCATCTCACCGGATGAGTTGGCCGGTCTGGCATTGGAAAATGAGGTCGACAGCCGTCTGGTCAGCCACAATGACGGCCGCTGGCAGGTTAGCCACGGGCCGTTCGACAGCTTCGATCATCTGGGCGAGAACAACTGGTCGCTGCTGGTCCAGGCCGTCGACCACTGGCACGAACCCTCTCTGGCGCTGATGCGCCCGTTCCGCCAACTGCCGGACTGGCGGCAGGACGATCTGATGATCTCGTTTTCCGTTCCCGGCGGCGGCGTCGGTCCGCACCTGGATCAGTACGACGTTTTCATCATTCAGGGAACCGGCCGCCGCCGCTGGCGCGTGGGGGCAAAGGTGCCGATGAAACAGCACTGCCCTCACCCCGACCTGCTTCAGGTCGAACCCTTCGACGCCATCATCGATGAAGAGATGGAGCCGGGCGATATTCTGTATATTCCGCCCGGTTTCCCGCACGACGGCTATTCCCTGGAAAACTCGCTCAACTACTCGGTGGGCTTCCGCGCGCCGAACGCCCGCGAGCTGTTGAGCAGCTTCGCCGATTACGTGTTATCCCGCGAACTCGGCAGCCATCGCTATAGCGATCCGGACATTCCCGCGCGCCAACATCCCGCCGCCGTGCTGCCGCAGGAACTGGACCATTTACAGCATATGATGCTGGAACTGGTGCAGCGGCCGGAGCATTTCCAGAACTGGTTTGGCGAATTTATTACGCAATCGCGCCATGAGCTCGATCTGGCGCCGCCGGAACCGCCCTATCAGGCCGGCGAAGTCTATGACTTTCTGCAACAGGGAGAGCAACTGCACCGTCTGGGCGGCCTACGGGTGCTGCTTATCGGCGAAAACTGCTTTGTCAACGGTGAGCTAATCGACAGCCCGCATAAGCCGGCGCTGTCGGCGCTGGCGGAACATCACGTGGTTGATGCCGCCATGCTGTCGGAAGCGCTGGACGATCCGGCGTTTCTGGCGCTGCTGACCATATTGATTAACAGCGGCTATTGGTATTTTGCCGACTAGGTCGCGGTGAACGCGCGCGTCTTACCTCCGCCGCCGCCCTCTCCTTCGCCGGGGAGGGCGGCGGCTTTTTTTAGCCTTTGGCGCGTAATGCGGTGAGTTCGGCAATACGCATAATCACCGACACCGACTGCTCCATGCCTTCCAGCGTGACGAATTCGTGCTTGCCGTGATAGTTGTAGCCGCCGGTAAACAGATTGGGACAAGGCAGCCCCAGGAACGACAGATGGGCGCCGTCGGTGCCGCCGCGGATGGGTTTAAGCACCGGTTCGATATCGCAATCGCGCATGGCCTGCTGCGCCAGCGCGATAATATGCGGATGCTGCTCAACCTGTTCGCGCATATTGTAGTAGCTGTCGGTTATCGTCACCTCGATATAGCAGTCGGGATGCAGCCCTTTACCCACTTTTTCCGCAATATCCAGCATCTTTTTCTTACGCTGTTCAAACCCGTTGCGATCAAAGTCACGCACGATATAGTGCATTTCCGCCCGCTCGACCACGCCTTTGATGCTATGCAGATGATAAAAGCCCTGATAGCCGTCGGTGTTTTCCGGCGTCTCATCGGCGGGCACCTCCTGATGATAGCGTGCGGCCAGATTAAGCGCGTTGACCATCACCCCTTTGGCGCTGCCGGGGTGGACGTTATTGCCGACGATCTTCACCGTCACCGAGGCGGCGTTGAAGTTTTCATACTCAAGCTCCCCCACGCCGCCGCCGTCGACGGTATACGCCCATTGCGCATTGAACGCCTGCACGTCAAAGAATTGCGCGCCTTTGCCGACCTCTTCATCCGGCGTAAACGCGATGCGGATCTCTCCGTGCGGCACCTGGCGTTTTCGCAAACGCACCAGCGCGGTGATGATTTCCGCGATGCCGGCCTTGTCATCCGCGCCGAGCAGCGTTTTGCCGTCGGTGGTGATCAGCGTATGCCCCAGCAGCTGATGCAATACCGGAAACATCACCGGCGAAAGCACTTCGTCGCCGATGCCCAGCGCGATATCGCCGCCGCGATAGTTTTCCACAATCTGCGGATTGACGTGCTTCCCGGAATAGTCGGGAGAGGTATCCATATGGGAAATAAAACCGATGGTCGGCACCGACCAGGCAACGTTGGCGGGCAGCGTGGCCATAACGCAGCCATGTTGACTTAGCGTGACCTGCTCAAACCCCAGTTCGAGCAGTTCCTGTTGTAATGCGCGGGCGAGTTTCAACTGACCTTCGGTACTTGGCACCTGTCGGACACTCGCTTTTGATTGCGTATCAAAAGAAACGTAATTTAAAAATCGATCGAGTAATTTATCCATCACTATTGCCTCTTGAGCCCTGCGTTTCATTATGGGGATGGCACCTAAGGCAAATATTGCGTCAGGTCAGTTTTTACCGTGTTAACACGCGTAAGGAAAACCTTGATGTTTATTCGCCGCGGCGCTCAAATAACGGCATAAACCCGGCGGCACGCCGCCCGTGAATTACAAAATTAACTCAATAAAACAACAAGCATACAACATAATGAGCCGGCGTATTATCCGCTCGGCACAAGGATTTGTGGTGATTATCGCTAAGTCTCGCGGCACAAGTTGGCGTTCGGCGCGGTTTCCCGTAGAATGCCGACCCTTAACTGAGCTCGTAGGCTGAAAGGTGATAACCCATGACATAGACCGCGCCGAATACCCGCGTGGATGCGTCATACCAGGAAATAGAGCAATAACCCTAAATGAAAGATAATCGTCCTGCTACTCCGGTCGTTGAACTGCTCGACGTCCATAAAAGTTTTGATGACAAAGAGGTCATTTCCCACTTTAATCTCACCATTAATAATGGTGAGTTTCTTACCATACTCGGCCCTTCCGGCTGTGGGAAAACCACGGTGCTGCGCCTGATCGCCGGTCTGGAAAACGTGGACGGCGGCAATGTCATCCTGGATAACGAGGATATTACCCACCAGCCTGCCGAGCATCGCCATGTCAATACCGTATTCCAGAGCTACGCGCTATTCCCCCACCTCAGCGTTTTTGACAATGTCGCCTTCGGATTACGGATGCAGAAAACCCCCGAGGCGCAAATTGCCCCGCGCGTGCTGGAAGCGCTGAAAATGGTGCAACTGGACGAGCTGGCGCCGCGCCGGCCGCACCAGTTGTCCGGCGGGCAGCAGCAGCGCGTGGCGATCGCCAGAGCCGTGGTGAACAAGCCCAAGGTTCTGTTGCTGGATGAGTCGCTTTCGGCGCTGGACTACAAACTGCGCAAGCAGATGCAAAACGAGCTGAAGGCGCTGCAGCGTACGCTGGGCATCACCTTTATTTTCGTCACCCACGATCAGGAAGAAGCCCTGACGATGTCCGACCGTATCGTGGTGATGCGCGACGGGCGCATCGAACAGGACGGCACGCCGCGTGAAATCTACGAAGAGCCGCGTAACCTGTTCGTGGCCAGCTTTATCGGTGAAATCAATATCTTCGACGCGACCGTGATCGAACGGATCGACGACCAGCGCGTGCGCGCCCGGGTTGAAGGCTGCGAGTGCGTCATCGCCGTCGGTTTCCCGGTGCATGCCGGGCAGCACCTTAACGTGCTGTTGCGCCCGGAAGATCTGCGGGTAAAAGAGCTTGACGAGGGGGCGCAGGCGGACGGCATCGTCGGCTACGTGCGCGAACGCAACTATAAGGGCATGACGCTGGAGTCCAGCATCGAGCTGGAAAGCGGCAAAATGGTGATGGTCAGCGAATTCTTTAACGAGGACGATCCCGATGTGGACCACTCGCTGGATCAGAAAGTGGCGGTCACCTGGGTAGAAAGCTGGGAGGTCGTTCTGCACGATGAAGAAGCCGCGTAAACGCTTTCAGAATACCATTATCACCATCATCGTCGCCTGGCTGGTGCTGTTCGTTTTCATGCCCAATCTGATGATTATCGGCACCAGTTTTTTAACCCGCGACGATGCGGACTTTATCAGCCTGGTGTTTACCCTGGATAACTACGCGCGGCTGGCCGATCCGCTGTACGCCTCGGTACTGCTGCATTCGCTGAATATGGCGGCCATTGCGACGCTGTGCTGCCTGCTGCTGGGTTATCCTTTCGCCTTTATTCTGGCGCGCCTGCCGGAAAAGGTGCGCCCGCTGCTGATGTTTTTACTGATTGTCCCCTTCTGGACCAACTCCCTGATCCGCATTTACGGACTGAAGCTGTTTTTGAGCACCCGCGGCTACCTGAACGAGTTTTTACTGTGGATCGGCCTTATCGAGTCGCCCTTGCGCATCATGTACACCTCGCAGGCGGTGATTCTCGGCCTTATCTACATACTGCTGCCGTTTATGGTACTGCCGCTCTACTCCAGCATTGAAAAGCTGGATAAATCCTACCTTGAGGCCGCCCGCGATTTAGGCGCCGGCAAATGGCAGCGGTTTGTAAAAATCATTATTCCGCTCACCATGCCCGGCATTATCGCCGGCTGCCTGCTGGTGCTGCTGCCGGCGATGGGACTGTTTTTCGTGGCGGATTTGATGGGCGGCGCCAAAAATCTGCTTATCGGCAACGTCATTAAAAGCCAATTCCTGAATATCCGCGACTGGCCGTTCGGCGCCGCCACCAGCATCTGCCTGACCTTGATCATGGGGCTGCTGCTGTTGGTTTACTATCGCACCGCCCGCATGCTGAACAAAAAGGGGGAGTTGGAATGATAGGACGTCTGTTGCGCGGCGGATTTATGTCCGTTATTTACGCCTATTTGTATATCCCCATCATCATCCTGATTGTGAACTCGTTTAATCAGGCGCGTTTCGGCATCAACTGGCAAGGCTTTACCCTCGACTGGTATCGGCTGCTGCTGAATAACGACAGTCTGTTGCAGGCCGCGCAGCATTCGCTGACCATGGCGGTATTTTCCGCCACCTTCGCCACGCTGATCGGCTCGCTGACCGCCGTGGCGCTTTATCGCTATCGCTTTCGCGGTAAGCCTTTCGTCAGCGGCATGCTGTTCGTGGTGATGATGTCGCCGGATATCGTGATGGCCATCTCCCTGCTGGTGCTGTTTATGCTGCTGGGGATATCGCTGGGATTCTGGTCGCTGCTGTTTTCCCACGTTACCTTTTGCCTGCCCTTTGTGGTGGTCACCGTCTATTCGCGCCTGAAAGGGTTTGATGTGCGAATGCTGGAAGCCGCCCGCGATCTGGGCGCCGGCGAGGCGACCATTCTGCGCAAAATCATTCTGCCGCTGGCGATGCCCGCGGTGGCGGCCGGCTGGCTGCTAAGCTTTACCCTGTCGATGGACGATGTGGTGGTGTCCTCTTTCGTCACCGGGCCGGCCTATGAAATCCTGCCGCTGAAAATTTACTCGATGGTCAAAGTGGGCGTATCGCCGGAAGTGAATGCGCTGGCGACGATTCTGCTGATGCTGTCGTTATTGCTGGTGCTCGGCAGCCAGTGGGTGCTGCGCGATCGCAGCGGTAAATAATAACGGGTATAACCTTTGGGACCTATAAGGAGATCGACGAAATGAAGAAATGGTCATATCTGCTGGCGGCCTGCGCCATGGCTTTCAGCCTTAACGCCGCGGCGCAGGCCAACGACGGCAAAACGCTCTATTTCTATAACTGGACCGAATATGTTCCCCCCGGCCTTCTGGAACAGTTCAGCAAGGAAACCGGCATCAAGGTGATCTACTCCACCTATGAATCCAACGAGAGCATGTACGCCAAGCTGAAAACCTATCAGGACAGCGCTTACGACCTGGTGGTGCCTTCGACCTACTTTATTTCCAAAATGAGCAAGGAAGGCATGCTGCAAAAAATAGATACCAGCAAGCTCAGCAACTTCCATCATCTCGACCCCAACCTGCTGCACAAGTCGTTCGATCCCCATAACGACTACTCGGTCCCCTATATCTGGGGCGCCACCGCCATCGGCATTAACCGTGAGGTCATCGATCCGGCCAGCGTCGACAGCTGGGCCGACCTGTGGAATACGCAGTATAAAAACAGCCTGCTGCTGACCGACGACGCGCGCGAGGTGTTCCAGATAGCCCTGCGCAAGCTGGGCTATTCCGCCAACACCACCGACCCGCAGCAGATAGAAGCCGCCTACAAAGAGCTCCAGAAGCTGATGCCCAACGTGCTGACGTTCAACTCGGACAACCCCGGCAACCCGTTTATGGAAGGCGAAGTAAACCTGGGAATGGTGTGGAACGGCTCGGCCTACGTGGCCCGCCAGGCAGGCACGCCGCTGGACATCATCTGGCCGCGGGAAGGCGGCATCTTCTGGATGGATAGCCTGGCTATCCCGGCCAACGCCAAAAACGTCGAAGGGGCGATGAAAATGATCGACTTCCTGCTGCGCCCGGAAATCGCCGCGCAGGTGGCGGAGACCATCGGCTACCCGACGCCGAACCTGGCGGCGAAGAAACTGCTGCCGCCGGACGTTTCCGGCGACAAGATGTTGTATCCGGATGAAGCGGTGATCAACAACGGCGAATGGCAGAACGACGTCGGCAGCGCCAGCACGCTGTATGAAACCTATTTCCAGCAGCTAAAGGCGGGACGCTAATCGCCATCGCCCCCCGAACGGCAGGCGGACGCCCTGCCGTTCGGGGGAGCAAAACTACCGGTCGGCCCACTCATAATACTGACCCTGGCTTTTATCGCACGAACAGCAACTGCCGCACGCTTCACCGACCTCGGCCTGATGAAGGCGTATTTTTCCTTTCTGTACCCAGACCGCCAGCATCCCTTCGATAACGCCCGGGTCGGCGTGAAACGCGCGGCTGATATCCTGCAATGACGCCCGCTTTTGCTGCCGCACATAATCGCGTAATTCAATCAAGCTCATACATCCTCCGAACAGGCGGCATGCCCCGCCTGCGGAATTAACCAATCAGACGCTTTCGTTCAGGTTCTGCGCCGCGACCCGCGGGTTGTTGGCATCGGCGCTGCGCCGCAGACAAAGCACGGTTATCAGAAACGCCAGCAGCACGCCGGCAATCGCCAACGTTGAATACGTCGGATGTTGGGCAAAGCGTCCGATCTGATACACCAGTACCGCCGCGCCGTAACCCAGTTCAATGGTCCAGACCACGCAAAACAGCGTCCACGCCGTACCGACCTCGCGCCAGATAGCGGCTACCGCCGCCACGCAGGGAACATACAACAGCACCATCAGCAGGTAAGCGAACGCGCCCAGCCGGCCGTCAAACAGCTGGCTTATCACCGTCAGCGATGTGACTGAAAATTCGTTTTCCTCGGCCACCGCGGCGGTATCGCTTAAATCGCCGACCTCGATGCCCAGCGGATCCAGCAGGGCGCCGCCCAGCCCGCCGAGATTTTCAGGAATGGTCGCCAGCGCGCCGACGATCCCCGCCTTCAGGCTGAACGGCTCCTCCGGCTGCGCGGCGGCCTCGCTCTGCGCTTCCGCCATGGCGCCATAGAGCGAATCCAGCGTTCCCACCACCGCTTCCTTGGCGAAGATGCCGGTAAAGACGCCAACCGCCGCCGGCCAGTTTTCCTGCTTTATGCCCATCGGCGCGAATACCGGAACGATTTTTTGCCCGATGGCCGACAGCACGGATTTGTCGCTGTCCTGATTGCCGAAACTGCCGTCCGTCCCCATCGAATTGAGAAAGCCCAATACGGTGACCACGATGACAATCAGCTTCCCGGCCCGGAAGATAAAGTTTTTCAGCCGGTCCCAGGTGCGGATCAGCACGCTGTGCAACCCCGGCAGATGGTAAGGCGGGATCTCCATAACGAAGGTGGAGGCCTCGCCCTGCAGCGCGGTGTTTTTCAGCATAAATCCGGTGGCGACCGCGGCGATAATTCCCACCAGATACAGGCCGAACACCAGATTCTGCCCGCCGCTGGTAAACAGCGCGGCGGCGAACAGCACATAGACCGGCAGACGCGCGCCGCACGACATAAAGGGCGCCATCATCACGGTGACGATGCGGTCGCTCTGTTTTTCCATGGTGCGGGTGGCCATCACCGCCGGGACGTTGCAGCCGAAGCCGACAATCAGCGGAACAAACGCCTTGCCGGGAAGGCCGATGCTGCGCATAAAACGGTCCATAACGAACGCGGCCCGCGCCATGTAGCCGGAGTCTTCCAGATAGGAGAGGAACAGATACAGGCAGCCAATCACCGGAATAAACGTCGATACCGTCTGAATACCGCCGCCGACGCCGTCGGCGATAAGCGTTTTCAGCCAGTCGGGGGTATGGACGGCAAGCAGCAGTTCCCCCAGCCCGTCGACAAAAATAGCGCCGAAGAACTGATCGAAGAAATCGATAAAGGCGCTGCCGATATTGATGGTGAAAACAAACATCAGGTACATCACCAGCAGGAATATCGGGATGCCCAGAAAGCGATGCAGTACGATGCGATCGATTTTATCCGTCAGCGTGGCCGACATTTCGCCCCGGCGGGTAATCACCGACGAGGCAATCGCCGAGACAAACCGATAGCGGGCATCGGCGAGAAAAATATCCAGCTCGTCCTCATAGCGTTCGATCAGCTCCGCCACCCTGGCGTCCGCCATTGCCAGCTGCGGGGCGGGAACGGCGGCGCGCACCGTGGCGTCGCCCTCAAGCAGTTGAAGCGCCAGCCAGTAGGGATTTTTTACGCCGGCCGGCTCGGACAGCCGTTGCGCTATCTCTTTGGCCGCCCGTTGCAGCGGCTCATCGTAAGGAATGGCGACGTCGGGGGTTGCCGGATGAGCTATGGCGGCGGAACAGGCGCGACGCAGGTTTTCGATGCCTTTTTTCCGGCTGGCGGTAATCGGAATGACCGGACATCCCAGGCGCTGCTGAAGCGCCGCAATATCGATATCCAATTTACGTGACGCGGCGATATCCATCATATTAACGGCGACCACCATCGGGACATTCATATCCAGCAGCTGCGCGGTCAGATAAAGATTTCGCTCCAGATTGGAGGCATCGACAATATTCAATACCAGATCCGCCTCGCCGGACAAAATATAATCTCTGGCGACGCGTTCATCTTCAGAGCTTTCGGACGAGGGGTTAAGCGAGTAAACGCCGGGAAGGTCGACCAGCGTGGTGAGCTGGTTTTGATAACGGTAGCGGCCGACCTTTTTCTCTACCGTGACTCCCGGCCAGTTGCCTACCGTCTGCTTACCGCCGGTAAGCACATTGAATAGCGTCGTTTTACCGCAATTAGGGTTGCCGACAACACAAATAACCGGTTGCGCATCCATAAGTTTTCCTACCTGATTTTATTGATTCAGCATTTTTCGAGAATAAGTATTTGCGCTTCGCCCTTACGCACGCTGATTGCCGCGCCGCGCAAGCGCAATTCGATCGGGTCGCCCAACGGGGCAATGCGCGATACGGCGAACTCCACGCCGGGAGTCACGCCCAATGCCAGCAAGCGCTTGCGATAATCGGGCGAACCTTTTTGAAAGCCAATAACGCGCCATTTGGTCGCGACCGTTAATTGATCCAGAGACATCATCACTCACCTTCTGTTAGTGCGCCTGCTGTGGGGAAACCCACACCTGTTTTCCCATATCCCAGTTAATGGCGATACGCCCGTCGCCGGCGGCCAGCATCAGCGGCTGATTTTCGTCCCGCTGAATAACGCGCACATTACCGCCCACGCGGATGCCCAACTCGCTTAAGCGCTGCTGGCTTTCCCCGCTCAGCCGAATACGCGCCACCACGGCGTTGGCGTTAAGCGGAATATCCAGTAATGTTTGCAGTAGTAACGCCATGTTTATTTCCTTTGCTTCTATAAAACAAAATTAAAATCAAATAATTATATTTAATATCGTCATCCGGCACTGAGGATGAATATGACTCATTACTATTTTCAATCATATTCCCGACCCGTTATGCGCTCTTGACTCATATCAAGCAAAGTAAAAAAAATGGCCCATCCTCCAGGGACGGGCCATCTTATCGCGGGATTTGCGATCTCCCCTGGGAAGGGGAGGTCGGAGTGGGATCGGAACCAGGTTAGCGTTTTTCCTGCTGCGCCAGATCCTGGGCAATATGCACCGTTTCGTCCAGATAGGGATCGGGACCCTGATAGTCTTTCGGCAAATCTTCCAGCGACTTCAGCGGCTTCTTGCCTTCTCTGGTCAGCCGATCGTTAATCCGGTTCAGACGCATCGCTTCGTCGTCGTCGTTCTCTTTCTCACGCTGGGCAAGATTGAGCGACACTATATTGCGCTTATCTTTCATCGCGTTATAACGCGCGATATCCTGGGCGATATATTGAAACTCCGGATCCTTGGCGATGCGCTGCTGATGAAGCTCATTCAGCGTGGCGATAAACGGCTTCAGGTCGCCGCTTTTGGTGTAGCTGGCCGCTTTAATGCTATCCCACGGCAGCGCGTTGTCCTCGAATTTCTCGCCGGTGTCCACCGTTTCGGTTCCGGTCGGCATCATCACATCAGGCGTTACCCCTTTCATCTGGGTGCTGCCGCCGTTGATGCGATAAAACTTCTGGATGGTGTACTGAACGGAACCCAACGCCGGCCAGTCGGGGCGCAGCATCTGGTCGTAAATACGATTCAGGGAGCGGTACTGCTGTACGGTGCCTTTACCGAAGGTGGGCTCGCCCACAATCAGCGCCCGACCGTAATCCTGCATCGCCGCGGCAAAGATTTCCGACGCCGAGGCGCTGAAACGGTCTACCAGCACCACCAGCGGTCCTTTGTAGTACAGGGTGCCGTCAGTGTCGCTGTCTTCGCGGATTTTGCCGTTATTATCGCGGATCTGCACCACAGGTCCGCTGGGGATAAACAGGCCGGACAGCCCTACCGCCTCGGTCAGCGCGCCGCCGCCGTTACTGCGCAGGTCGATGACCACGCCGCTGACATGCTGTTTTTCCAGCTTCTGCAGTTGCACTTTCACGTCATCCGTCAGTCCGACGTAGAATCCCGGAATATCCAGCACGCCGATTTTCGCCTGGCCGACGTTTTTCACCGACATCTTGACCGCCCGGTCTTCCAGACGGATGCGCTCGCGCGTCAGCGTAACGATACGGGTTTTGGTGCCCTTGCCCGCCGGCAGAATCTCCAGCCGCACCCTGCTGCCTTTCGGTCCTTTAATCAGCGCCACCACGTCATCCAGCCGCCAGCCGATGACGTCGACCATCGGTTTTCCATTCTGACCGACGCCGACAACGCGATCGCCCACCGTGATGTTTTTGCTTTTCGCCGCCGGGCCGCCGGGCACCATGGAGTTAATCACGGTGTAGTCGTCGTCCATCTGCAATACCGCGCCAATCCCTTCGAGCGAAAGGCTCATTTCGGTGTTGAACTGTTCGGTATTTCTTGGCGACAGATAGCTGGTATGCGGATCGATTTCCCGCGCGAAGGCGTTCATGATCAGTTGGAAGACATCTTCGCTGTTGCTCTGCGCCAGACGGCGAATGGCAAACTGGTAGCGCTTGGTCAGCGTTTCCTTGATGTCTTTATCTTCTTTACCGGTCAGCTTCAGGGTCAGCCAGTCATATTTGACTTTGGCATCCCACAGGCGGTTCAGCTCGCCGGTATTTTGCGGCCATGGCGCCTTGTCGCGCTCCAGCTCGAAGGTGTCGTTGCCGGTCAGATCCACCGGCTTGTCCAGTACCGACAACGCATACTGAAAACGCTCAAAACGCCGTTTCTGCGCCAGATTGTACAGCGCATAGGGAAGATCCAGCTTGCCGGACTTCAGTTCGTCGCCCAGCTGCGTTTTCTTATCGGCAAACTGCGCGACGTCGGAGGCCAGCAGCACATTATGGCTGTAGTCCAGCATATTGAGGTAGCGGGTAAAGATCTTCTCGGAGAATTGCTCATCCAGCATAAACTGGCGATAGTGCGAGCGCAGGAAACGCGACGCGACCCTGTCGCTCACCGTGGCGTGCTGAGGCTCCTGATGCAACTGAGGAATCTGTTCAACACGCGTAATGTTCTCATTGGCAAAACTCGCGCCCGCCAGCAGTAGTCCTGCGATGACGGTCATTCTGGCTAAATTGTTCATGCCCAGGTTGGCCTCCGTATCAGAACTGCAAATGTTCTGCGCGTACAATCATCGCCATTCCCGAAGCCAGCTGAACCCTGACTTCGCCTTTGGCAATCTCAAGCACAGTGGCATCCATGGCGTCTCTGCCAGCTCTGACTTTGATTTCCTGACCGATTTGCAGTTTGGTGACGTCCGTAACCGCAACCCGCTGAGGCTCGTTGCCGGCAGGCTTAGCCTGACGGGACGGCGCGCTGGCGGGTTGCTGAGTAGAGGACGGCGACTGGCGGGAAGCAGGCTGGCGAGGTTTACGCGGCGAGGCGTTCGCGGCGTCACGCTCGCGGCGCGGCGCACTTTTGCCGTTTGCCGGACGAGCGCGCGCGGGTTCGGCCTTTTCCCCGGCTTCGCGTTTCTTCGCCTGCTGCTCGGCGCGCTGGGCCTGAACCCTGGCTTTCGCTTCTTCCAGCTGTTTACGGGCATGGTCGACGTGCTGCTGTTCCAGCTCCCCGCAGGGATTGCCGTCCAGATCCACACGCTGCACGCCCAGTTTCACACTGTACAGATAACGCCAGCTAGAGGTGTAGAGCCTCAATGCGGAACGCAATTGCGTTTTGCTAAGGTTATCCGTTTCGGATACGCGCTCAACAAGATCTTGAAAAATACCGATCTTTAACGGACGTGTTTCACCTTCGGCGGTGAAACAAAGCGGGAACCGCTCTGCCAAAAGGGCAATGACTTCTTTGCTACTGTTCAACTTAGGTTGATTTTCCATGAAATTTCCTGATTACAACGGGTTTGCCAACCGGCGCAGGCATGAACAGGCGTCATTATAATGACGCCATCGGCAAATGCTACGTTATCCTTGCCTCAACGAGGGAGAATTGATAAAAGTCAGCACATCGCTCTCTGCCAGTTGCGTACAAAGCGCCGTCACCACAGCCTTAAGCCCTTCCTCATCGTCTGCGTCAAACCGTTGATAAACAGTGCTATCAATATCTAAAACGCCGATCGGACGGCCGCTAACCGTCAACGGCAGTACAATTTCGGCGTTACTGGCGGCATCACAGGCAATATGGCCGGGAAACGCATGTACGTCGCCGACGCGTTGAATCCGGTTTTCAGCCATCGCCCGGCCGCATACGCCTTTGCCCAGCGGAATACGCACGCAGGCGACCCGCCCCTGAAACGGCCCCAGAAACAGCCTGTCCTGTTCCAGCAGGTAAAATCCGGCCCAGTTAACATCAGCCAAACGCTCAAACAATAACGCACTGCTGTTCGCCAGGATGGTGATAAAACGATTTTCGCCCTCAATCAGCGCGGATAAATCGCCGATCAGGTCGCTATAAAATTGTTGTTTGCTCATAAAATACTATTCTATCTTTTTGAATCTACCCAGTCATATGCGCCGCAATAGCCATATATGAGGACCCGCTACAGCATGCCACAAGATTTCTTCATTAGCGCGCAGAATCATTCTCTTTAAATAGCGGGACCGCGCATATCGTGCTATTTGTCATTTTAATCCTGTCGCTTACCAAGTGTAGTCCCGTTTTGCCTGACGTCTCATCCCGTTACGCGCCTCGGTTCGGCTACAATGTCCGGCACCTGATATACTTGAAGGCGAGTCAATCCGACAGCAGGGAATATGAAAATAGTTAGCATAACGAGCCCTGCGCCCTTCCCGTCGGCCAGGCCGCCCTACGCCGACGGCGCCGGCATGCCCGTCGGGAAAGCGGTGCGTTATCACCGCTGTCCCGAGTGCGATGCCTTTTTTACGTTGCCGACCGTTAAACGTAATCAGACGGCGAACTGCCCGCGCTGCAACGCCAGGGTCAGCTCCGGGCGCGACTGGTCCATCTCCCGGCTGGCGGCCATGGCCGTCGCCATGCTGGTGCTGATGCCGTTCGCTTATACCGAACCGTTAATCAGTATTCGCCTGCTGGGCGTCTCCATTAACGCCAGCCTGTTTGAAGGCATCTGGCAAATGACGCGCCAGGGACATCCGATAACCGCCAGCATGGTGGCTTTCTGCACCGTCGGCGCGCCGCTGACGCTGGTGTTTTCGCTGCTGTATCTGTTTTTTGCGCCGCGCATCGGCATGAATCTGCGCCCGATTCTGTTAATGCTGGGCAAGCTGAAAGAGTGGATGATGCTGGATATTTATCTGGTCGGCATGGCGGTGGCCGCCATCAAGGTGCGGGAGTTCGCCGACGTGCAGCCCGGCGGCGGTCTGATCGCCTATCTGGTGTTAATGACGCTGAGCGTACTGACCATCATCCACCTGAATACCGATCAGCTATGGCAGCGGTTTTATCCCCGTCTGCGGCCGATTATCTCGCCGCAACGTTACCGGATATGCCTCGCCTGCCATTTTACCAGCGCGCCAGATAACCGGGGACGCTGCCCGCGCTGCCACGTTCCGCTACGCCTGCGGCGCAGACACAGCCTGCAAAAATCCTGGGCGGCGCTGATCGCCTCGGTGGTATTCCTGCTGCCGGCCAACCTGCTGCCGATCTCCATTATTTATGTCAACGGCGTGCGTACCGAAGACACTATTTTTTCCGGTATTCTGTCGTTGGCGTCGGGCAATATTCCGGTGGCTCTGGTGGTGTTTATCGCCAGCATCCTGGTGCCTTTTACCAAAGTTATTGTGCTGTGCGGATTGCTGTTAAGTATTCATCTGCGCATTGAGGACGGCCTTCCCGCCCGGATGAAGATGCTGCGCATGATGCGCTGGATCGGCCGTTGGTCGATGCTGGACCTGTTCGTCATTGCGCTGACGATGTCGCTGGTCAACCGCGATCAATTACTCGCTTTTACCATGGGGCCCGCGGCGTTCTATTTCGGCGCCGCGGTGATTCTAACGATTCTGGCCGTTGAATGGCTGGATAGCCGACTGATGTGGGATAACGATGCAAGACAAAACACCTGAGACACCAACCGCGGCCACGGTGAAAAACAAACGCCGCCTGTCGCCGTTTTGGCTGCTGCCGCTGATCGCCCTGCTGATCGCCGGCTGGCTGGTGTACACCAATCAACAGGAGCGCGGCACCACCGTCACCATCGATTTCGTCTCCGCCGACGGCATCGTCGCCGGCCGCACGCCGGTGCGCTACCAGGGGGTTGAGGTCGGCACCGTACAGGACATTAAGCTCAGCGACGATTTACGCACCATCCAGGTGGAAGCCAGTATAAAAAACGATATGAAAGAGGCGTTGCGCAGCGGCACCCAGTTCTGGCTGGTCACCCCGAAAGCGTCGCTGGCCGGCGTTTCCGGCCTGGACGCGCTGGTGGGCGGCAACTATATCGGTATGATGCCCGGCGAAGGCGAACCGCAGGACCATTTTTCCGCGCTGGATACCCAGCCCAAATACCGCGTCAATACCGGCGAGCTGCTGATCCATCTGCACGCCGATGATTTAGGCTCGCTCAGTAACGGCTCGCTGGTCTATTACCGCAAACTCCCGGTCGGTAAAATCTACGACTACACCGTCTCGCCGAACCACCATGGCGTGATGATCGACGTGCTGATCGAACGGCGCTTTACCCATCTGGTCAAGCAGAACAGCCGTTTCTGGAACGTCTCCGGCCTCAACGCCAACGTCGGCTTCAGCGGCGCCAAGGTCGAAATGGAAAATCTGGCGGCGCTGGTCAACGGCGCCGTGGCGTTTGACTCTCCCGACGACGGCGAAAAGGCCGGCGCGGAGCAATCCTATCGTCTCTACCCCAGTCTGGCGCAAAGCCAGCGCGGGGTGGTGATCACGCTCGACCTGCCGTCCGGCGATAATCTGACGGCGGGCAGTACGCCGCTGATGTATCAGGGGCTGGAAGTGGGAACGCTGGAGAAGATAACCCTTATCCCCGACGGCGATAAAGTCAAAGGCGAGCTGATTATCGACCCGGCGGTGATCGCGTTAATGCGTGAAGGGACGCGTATCGAGCTGAGCAAACCGCGCTTGTCGTTCAGCGATCTGAATATTCCCCGCCTGCTCAGCGGCCCGACGCTGACGCTGATCCCCGGCGAGGGCGAGCCGCGCCAGCACTTCACCGTGACGGACGGCGGCCCGCAACAGCCCGGCGCCCTGTCGATCCAGCTTACCGCCGCGCAAAGCTACGGTATAGATAGCGGACAGCCGGTGCTGCTGCACGGCGTGCAGATCGGTCAGGTGGTCAAGCGCACGCTGGACGAAAAAGGCGTCGGCTTTGTGCTGGCGATAGAGCCGCAGTACCGGCAGTTGCTGCATCGCGACAGCAAATTCGTCGCCAACAGCCGCCTGAGCGTCAAACTGGGGCTGGACGGCATTCAGATGCAGGGGGCCAGCGCGCAGGAGTGGATCAGCGGCGGCGTCCAGGTGTTGCCCGGCGGCAAAGGCGAGGTGCTGCAACGTTATCCGCTCTACAGCGATCTCGAAAAGGCGCAGGAAGGCGTTCGCGGCGCCGCTCCCTCTCCGACATTGACGCTGGTGACCGATAGTCTGCCCGATATCCAGGACGGCTCCATCGTGCTGTACCGCAAGTTTCAGGTCGGTGAAATCATGCACGTGCGGCCGAAAGCGGATTATTTTGAGGTGGACGTCTACATTCGCCCGGAACACCGCAAATTGCTGACGGATAACAGCGTCTTCTGGGCCGAAGGCGGCGCCCGCATCCAGTTGAACACCTCCGGGCTGACCGTACAGGCATCGCCGCTAAACCGCGCCCTCAGAGGCGCCATCAGCTTTGACAATCTGGCGGGCGCGCCGGAAATCAAAGGCGGCAGGCGGGTGCTTTACGGCACGGAAACCGCGGCGCGCGCCGTCGGCAGCCGCATTACCCTGCGAACCTTCGATGCCGGCAAACTGGCGCCCGGCATGCCGATCCGCTATCTGGGAATCGATATCGGCCAGCTTGAATCGCTGAAGCTGGCGGAGCGGCGCAACGAAGTGTTGGTGCAGGCGGTGCTTTATCCCGAATACGTAAGCGGCTTCGCCCGCGCCGGAACGCGCTTTTCGGTGGTGACGCCGGAGATTTCGGCGGCGGGGGTCAATCATCTGGAAACCCTGTTCCAGCCCTATATCAATGTCGAGCCCGGCGGCGGCGGGGTAACCCGCAGTTTTGAGCTGCAGCAGGCCTCCATTTCGGACTCCCGTTATCAGGATGGATTAAACATCAGCGTGGACGCGCCGGAAGCGGGTACGTTACAGGTGGGTACGCCGGTGCTGTTCCGGGGAATTGAAGTGGGCACCGTGACCGGGCTGTCGCTGGGCGTCCTGTCCGACCGCATCTCCGTCGCCCTGCGCATCAGTAAACGCTACCAGCATCTGGTGAGGAACAACTCGGTATTCTGGCTGGCGTCCGGCTATAACCTGGAGTTCGGCCTTACCGGCGGGGTGATAAAAAGCGGCACCTTCCAGCAGTTTATCCGCGGCGGCATCGCCTTCGCCACCCCGGCCGCCACCCCGCTCTCCCCGCGGGCGCAGGAAGGGAAACACTTCCTGTTGCATAACGAAGAGCCGAAAGAGTGGCGGCAATGGGGCACGGCGATCCCCGCCAACTGAGCATGCACAGAGACCGCGGATAACTTACCCCACCCCAGCCCTCCCCTTCGCAGGGGAGGGAGTAAACCACCACCCACTGGCACTGTCTCTGACTCATTCCTGGTTTTTTGCTTTTGGTCGGCGTAAGAAATTATGCTGAGGAATCGGCGGTCTCCCGAATGAGCGGCAGGGACGCCGCGAAAGCCAGTGCCGCGCCGGACAAAAACGCCGGGAGCGTTTTTGAACAGCACTTGTGCTGGCCCGCAGGGCGAGCCCCAGGGATGGGGCGAGTATTCCGCGTCACTGGCGGTTCGACAGGAGAACGCCGGTTCCGAAGGTACCGCACAGCGGCATAATTTCAGCCGATAGCCAGGGTTCTCAGGGCTGCGGCGACTGAGTAACCGTGTTGCCAGTCA